>CBINKF010000092.1:0-8420 GCA_966251115.1 uncultured Cellvibrio sp. | reverse complement strand
CGGTCAAACCACGCCCTACACCAACCAAACGGCCTCGGTAAATGCCAGCTGGACGCTGCTGAAAGGCAATTCCTTGCCTTCGGGTGAAGTTATGGTCTGGGCGCCTCACTCCAAAGGCTATTGGACCGTAAACAATATCCCCGATGAACGCATGCAGGCCTGGTTTAACCACTTTGTCGATTCTGGTGTGATGCTGGACACCTTCCCCTGCAGCAACAGTGGCCAGATCTATAACACCACCTGGATTCCTGCCAGTGGTTCCTGGTACGCCTACTTTGGTATGTCGCTGACCAGCTTCAACCAAAAGTCTAGCGACCTGGCCAACGCCGGCTACTATCGCCACGGCTGGTGGTACTGCGGCTCGGTTTACACCGGCATCTGGCGCAAATAATTCGCCAATTCACACAAGAGGCAATCGCATAGCGATTGCCTCTTTTCACTTTAGGTCACTTGTAATTCAAGAGTCGGCCGACATCCTGGCGGATACTCACGGGCGTTGTTGGGTGTTATTGGGCTTTGTTTATAGCGTCCCCGAAAAAACATCCAAATCAACATTCCCCGTAACCCCGTCAACACTCCCGCTTTGCGAATACTGCCAAAAATTGTATGTGGTCCAACCATAGGGGATTTTGGGTGCAGTCACACCATATTCCGCAACCCAGAGTGGGTACCTGGAAAAATCAGAATTGATAGTTTGATTCCAAAATGAAGGGCCGGTGTAAATCATGGGCGTCCGGCCCAGGGCTTGCTCCACGGTGTCCAACCAGATTTGCAAATTCGCGGCAACGCTGTTGCTGCCGTAATTGCCCTTAAAAATTTCTATATCCACAACCGGCGCTAAATCATTCGGGGCGAGTGAACCTAGGGCATTAATAAAATTATTGGCTTGGGTAACCGGGGCATCATTGGTTTCGTAAAAATGATAAGCACCGCGCAAAATACCGGCGGCTTGCATGCCCTGCCAGTTGGTGTGGAACTGCGGGTCCGTGTAGGTATTGCCATCGGTAGCTTTTGCATAAGCAAACGCAATTCCCGCCGTCTTAACTTTTTCCCAGTCCACCGTGCCCTGGTAATGGGAAACGTCTATGCCTTGTCGTTGGTTGTTGGCTGTCATGAGGTAATCCTTTGCATTAATTGTTAATTTATTTTTGGCGTGTTCTAAATGCGATCTATGTCAGGAAAAAGAGTAGCTTCATTTTAACAGTTTGTTGAAATAGTCCAATTATCCACCATGCCATATAATAGCGGCAACAAAACTCACGAGCCCCTCCCAGACCATGCGCGGATTAGACATAAGCCAACCGAAATTATTTGTCTGCACCACAGTGGCAGACTTTGTCCACGCGACACATTTGCTCAGAGATATGCGAGAGCTGGTTGATGAGGCGCTTAAGTCATTGAACGACCTGTTTGACAGCAGGTACAGCGCGGATGGCAAGCCCTCTGTTGCGCCGGAACGCTTACTACGTGCCTCGCTATTGCAAGTGTTGTACACCATTCGTAGCGAGCGGCAATTGTGCGAACAAATCAATTACAACATGCTTTACTGCTGGTTTATTGGGCTGGAACTGGATAATGTCATGTGGGATCACTCAACCTTCAGTAAAAACCGTGATCGCTTGCTTGAACATGATGTAATTGCGGCGATTTTTAATCAAGTACTGGGCATGGCGAAGCAAAGGAAGTTATTGTCGGATGAGCATTTCAGTGTAGATGGAACCTTAATTGATGCCTGGGCATCCCATAAAAGTTTTCGCCCAAAAGACGACGATGATAATCAAAGCGGCGGATCAGGTGGGTGCGAGAAAGACTTTCATGATGAAAAGCGCAGTAACAAAACACACCGCTCTACAACAGACCCAGATGCTGAGTTAATGAAAAAAGCCAAGGGCAAGGAGGCGAGGTTGAGTTATGGCGTGCACCATCTAATGGAAAATAGAAATTGTTTGGTGGTAGGGGTAAATACAACCCGCTCAGCCTCGGTGACTGAGCGAGAGGCAGCAGAAGATCTACTGTGTGAACTGCCGGGTGAGCGCCATAGAATCTTGGGGGCGGATAAGGATATGACACGGTTGATTTTGTGGCCGGGTGCAGAGAGTTAAAGATCACACCGCATGTGGCGCAAAATAATACTCGCCCTGGAGGTTCTGCTATTGATGAGAGAACAACATCTCACCCAGGATATTTGATCAGTATGCGCAAGCGCAAGATGATTGAAACCACGTTTGGTTGGGTAAAGCAGTACGGGGATTTACGACGAATGATGTTTCGTGGAATTGAGCGGGTAAATGCGGCGGTCACCTTTGCGGTGAGCGTCTTTAATTTGCTGCGGATACGAAATATTGCGGTAAAAGCGGTGCGATAAGGCAAGTATTCTTGGGGAAAATCGTACTTTTGCATCAAATAGAGAGGATTTTTCATTTCCTGATGATTTTTCCGTAAAGTTTCTCTCAGGAAAAATATGCACGCATATTTCAGTATGAAAATGTTTGGCTATTTCAACAGGCTGCTAAATTGTAAACTCGGCAAAGCATATTCCATCGACCAAGGTGATTTCGGTGTTTAATATAGATAAGAAACAGCAAAATATCGATAAGTTAGGCTTTAAGCGCATCGCATTGTATGCATTCTTATCAACTATTACGGCAGTTTCTTTGGATGTAATACTCCCTGCGTATCAAAATATATCCAGAACATTCGGAGATCTTTCGGCCAGTGATCTTCAGGGTAATATCCTTTTTTTTATTATTGGGATGTTTTTTGGAGAGTTGATATTCGGATTTTTATCTGATGTGTATGGAAGGCGTAGAATATTTATTTTTAGTGTTTTAATTTTTATGGTTGGCTCAATAATCTGTTTTTATTCCCCTACATTTTTTCTATTACTTACTGGGCGGGCAGTACAGGGCATCGGGGCTGCAGGACAGAAGATTTGCTTGAGAGCGATCATTAGAGATCAATATTCAGGGGCCCGAATGGCTCGTTTATCATCATTTGTACATTAACCTCGGTGATTACACCCTTCCTGGCCCCAATAATTGGAAAAGAAATCGCTAGTTACTTTGATTGGCGGGCAATATTTTTATTTTTGCTATTTTTCAGCGTAATTAATCTGGTGTGGTTTATCGCTAATCAGAATGAAACATTGGATCCAGAAAATAAAAACGTGTCTGGGATTTTTATCATATTTAGCATGCTTATTCATTTTCTAAAAAATATACATGCATTTGGCTACACTATAATCGCCGGATTACTCTTTGGTATTCAATTAACTTACATAAGTTTGGCTTCTGTATATTTTTCTGATTTGTACATGGCGTCAAATTCATTTGTTTATTATTTTGGTTTTATGTCTAGTGCTTACGGCTGCGCATTAGTTCTGAATGGAATTTTAGTGGTGAGCTTTGGGATGCATCGTTTAACGTTATTTGCTCTTTTTCTAATTCTCTCGGTAGGATTTTCTATTTTAATATGCAATTTAATTAATTTTCACATTTCGCTAAATTTATTTATTTTTGCAATGTATTTACTCATGTTTGGGACTGGAATAATTTTTGGAAATATTATATCCATGGCGATGGAGCCGCTTGGGAGGGTGGCTGGTTTGGGTGGAGCATTTAGTGCCTCAATTTCCTCTTTAATTGCGATTTCTGTGAGCTATTTTATCGGGCTATATTACAATCATTCTCTCTTTTCATTTGGAGTAGGAATTAGTATTTGTTCAATCTTTTCGTTAGTTCTATTAAATGTAGCGAAAAATATACCTTTAAAACATATTGAATATAGAAGCATAGGATTTAAATTCAATTAGCAATGCAAATAAGCGCTAATTTTTTTTGGAGCATGCGATACAAGGCCAGCACTGAAGAATATGTTAGGGCTTATTCTATGTAAGTCGCATAGTTATTCAGGCTTTGTTGGGTGAAGTTCATGCTGGTCAGTAAAACCTTACAGTTTTTTGTTGGGACGTTTCAAAGTGACTTGACTACACACCACTGTTAGCCGTGTGTAACTGACCCAGGCCGTTCAATTTGCGTTCGAGATGGCCGCAACCCTAGGGAGGTTGCGGCTTTTTTTGTGCCACCTTAATAGCTAATAGGTATTTTCTTTTATTGATCGATAAATTTTTCATATCAATGGCATGGTAATACTCAATTGGCTGTGTGATGCCTGAATCCCTAATCTGGGCCCCGTAACGTAATTAACCCACGGGCGTAGCCCATATAGATCTAGGAGTGTGACTCATGGCAACCATCAATTCTGAAATCAAACCCTTCAGTGCCCAGGCTTACTATCAGGGCCAATTTGTACACCTGACCGAGTCTGACCTTAAGGGTAAGTGGTCAGTGGTCTTCTTCTACCCGGCTGACTTCACCTTTGTCTGCCCCACCGAACTGGGCGATCTGGCGGACAACTACGCGGAATTCCAAAAACTGGGCGTAGAGATCTACTCCGTCTCCACCGATACCCACTTCACCCACAAAGCCTGGCACGACAGCTCCGACACCATCGGCAAGATCCAATACCCGATGATCGGCGACCCAACCGGCACTATCACTCGCAACTTGGGTGTGATGATTGAGGACGCTGGCTTGGCCGAGCGCGGCACCTTTGTGATCGACCCCCAGGGCAAAATCCAGATCATTGAAATCAATGCTGGCGGCATTGGCCGCGACGCCTCTGAATTGCTGCGCAAAGTCAAAGCGGCGCAGTATGTTGCCGCTCACCCGGGTGAAGTCTGCCCCGCCAAGTGGAAAGAAGGTGAAGCGACCTTGGCACCATCTTTAGATCTCGTTGGCAAAATTTAAGCCGTTCCTCCTTCTGTATGCCCAATGCGCCTGCCAACAAGGCGGGCCGCCGCTAAAAATTACGGAGACCCCCATGTTAGATGCTGCCATCAAAGGCCAACTCAAAGCCTACCTCGATAAACTGCAAGCCCCCATCGAACTGGTGGCCAGCACTGACGCCAGCGGCAAAAGCCAGGAGCTGCTCAGCCTGCTGGATGACATCGCCAGCCAATCCAATCTGGTGAATGTGCGCAACAATGGTGGCAGCTACTATCGCCCCTCCTTTACTCTGGGTGCCCTGGGCTTCAGCCCGCGCATTGAATTTGCCGGCCTGCCTATGGGCCACGAATTTACCTCGCTGGTGCTTGCGCTTTTGCACTCAGGCGGCCATCCGCCCAAAGCGGATGTCAGTGTGATCGAGCAGATCAAAAGCCTGGATGTGGATCTGCACTTTGAAGTGTTTGTGTCGCTGTCCTGCCACAACTGCCCGGATGTGGTCCAGGCGGTAAACCTGATGGCAGCGCTCAACCCGCGCATTCGCGCCACTATGGTCGACGGCGCGCTCTTCCCGGCCGAAGTGGAAAGGCGCCAGATAATGGCGGTGCCCAGCGTGTATTTGAACGGCCAGCATTTCGGTCAGGGGCGTATGACCCTGGAAGAAATTATCGCCAAGGTGGATAGCAATGCTGCCGAGCGCGAGATTGAAGCCATCAAACAGAAGCCCCCCTTTGATGTGCTGGTTATTGGCGGTGGCCCCGCCGGTGCCTCGGCCGCCATTTACGCCGCGCGCAAGGGTATTCGCACCGGCGTTATTGCCGAGCGCTTTGGCGGCCAGGTGATGGATACCCTCGCTATTGAAAACTTTATTTCGGTGCAAGAAACCCAGGGGCCAAAACTGGCCATGGCGCTGGAAGAGCACGTCAAAGCATACGACGTGGATATCATGAATTTACAGCGCGCGGTGCAGTTGTTTCCCGGCGATTTAGTGGAGGTCAAACTGGCCAGCGGCGCCAGCGTAAAAAGTAAAAGCGTTATCCTCGCCACGGGCGCGCGCTGGCGCGAAATGAATGTGCCGGGTGAAAAAGAATACCGCGGCAAGGGCGTTGCCTACTGTCCCCACTGCGACGGTCCGCTGTTTAAAGGCAAGCGCGTGGCGGTGATTGGCGGCGGCAACTCGGGTGTGGAGGCGGCGATCGACCTGGCCGGTATTGTCAGCCATGTCACCCTGCTGGAATTCGACTCCAAACTGCGCGCCGATGCGGTGCTGCAAACCAAGCTGCGCAGCTTGCCCAACGTCACCATCATCACCGAAGCGCTCACTACTGAGGTGCTTGGCGACGGCCAAAAAGTGGTGGCGCTCAGCTACAAAAACCGCGCAACTGAGGTACTCGAAAAAATCGAACTGGAAGGTATTTTTGTGCAAATCGGCTTGCTGCCCAACACCGACTGGCTCAAAGGCACAGTTGAGCTGACTAACCGCGGCGAAATTATTGTCGATAGTCGCGGCCAGACCTCAGTGTCAGGCGTATTTGCCGCGGGCGACTGCACCAACAGCGCCTACAAGCAAATCATCATTGCCATGGGCAGCGGTGCAACGGCTTCGTTGGGCGCGTTTGATCACCTGATACGCACCGGTGTTCCCGCCTAAACCTGACTGCATAAAAAAGCGCGAAAAAAATCGCGCTTTTTTATGCGGCATTTATTGCTTTAGAGTTTGGCGAGCGAAAGTGCTCCACCGGCGGCAATTAAGGCTGAACCCGAGGCGCGGTTAAACCAGCGCTGGTGAACGGGGGCGGTAAGCCAACGCATAATTTGTTTGCCAGACAGTGCGTAAACCGACATCCAGATAAAATCCAGCGATAAAAATACCAGGGTCATAATTGTAAATTGTGGCACCACTGGATTGTGTACATTAATAAATTGCGGAAAGAGCGCGCCAAAATAAATCAGCCCTTTGGGATTGGTGACCGAAATTAAAAAGCCTTTCAAAAATAAATGGTGGCTTGGCAGCGCCGCTTGCCGAGCCAGTTGCTCGCCCACCGGGGCAATAAAAATCATCACGCCCAGGTACACCAAATAAGCCGCACCTATCCATTTGATCAGGTTAAACACCCAGGCGGCCTCGGCCACCAAAAAGCCCAGGCCAATGGCGGAGAGCAGCATCAACAGCAGATTGCCCAGGCTGGCGCCGAGCATGGTAAAAACTGTGGGGCCAAAACCAAAGCGCGCACCGTCGGACATGCAGCCGAGCATTAATGGGCCGGGGCTGGCGGAGAGTAAAAAGGTGAGGGTAAAGAACAGCCAGAGTTGATCCACAAAAGTACATCTCAAAATGTGGTTTGATAGTTAGCTGCGCAGTCTAGCCAAAAAGTGGAACTGGTTCATCTTTTGCCGACGGACGGCACCGGGATAAAAGTCTTCTATACTCAATCCAATATCAGCTTGCCGATTTTGGGATTTTTTATGTCTAACAGCACTATCGCTAACGCGGTAAAGATTTTGGAAGACCTGCTCTCAGGTTTGGATCAGGCCTATTGGGAGGCCAACAGCCTCGATCGCAAGGATTTTTTTTACGACCTGATCAGCTCGCTCCATGCCGAACTCTCGGAGCTGGGCAAGCTGAGCGTGCAGGATCATGACCTGGCCTACGAGCCGATTACCGAGGAGTTCCGCTCGGCGCGACCCAAACTCACTCGCTTGCGTAAACTCATCGATGATTTTGCGCTGCGCTCTACCACCGCTGTACGGTTGGAAGCTTTGATTAATGAGACGCTGGTCCTTATTTCACGCTTGAATCCGATCCTGTAGTGCAGGTTACTGACGCTTATTTCTATTTTTAATCACTGAAGTTGGGTTATCGCCAAATAATTTAACCAAATTTTTAAAAAAAACTGGCGAAGGTTAAAAGCTGAACAATACTTGAAGTTACCGGCAGCTGTCGCTTCCTGTGAGTCAGATCCGGTCGATGCTTTCCTGCAAGAGGATTTGTTCTTGGGGGCATGCTTCGACAGTGTTTGAGTCTGGCTTTTTGAGGTAGGAGATGTGTGAGGTTGTCGTTGGGTTTTTACTTGGCCCAGTTGGAACTCCCCTTTATTTGTAATCTAGTATGGTCTTGGCCGGCGTTCTTATGGCGCCGGCTTTTTTTTGCTTTTTCGCCGATAAATTTTAAAACAGAGCGTTGTAATTTTGCGACGGGTGATAGCCCGTCAATTGAGGAGATGTGTGATGAGCCGTCTGCGGGGGCTGGGGCTATTGGCGATAGTGATTGGAGCAAGCCTGGCGCAGGCTGATTGTTTGCAGGACAAAGCGCTGGTGCAACTGGATAGCCGCTATGAAGAGGCATTGCGTGTTGGCGATCGCACTTTTTTACAATCCTTATTGGCCGATGATTTTCTGTGGGTGCACAACCTGGCCTCTGCCAAAGAGGGCAAGGTAGAGTTAATGCGGCGACTTTCACCACCCGCAGAAATTCCCAAAGCGCGCGAATCTCACAATATCAGTATTCATCGGGTTGCAAACGTGGCAGTGTTAAGTGGTTTGAGCGATGTGGATAAGTGGAACGCGGATGGCAAAACCTGGCGCACTTCGCGTTATCAATTTATGCGCACCTATGTCAAAGTCGGGCAGGAGTGC
>CBINKF010000091.1:0-8593 GCA_966251115.1 uncultured Cellvibrio sp. | reverse complement strand
GTGGGAGTTTAGAGGTAAAATAGTTAACTCCAAGTCGGTGATGGCTAAGTCTAAAGTATGCGCGGCCTGCAGTTGGCCCGCTACTGGGCGGCAAGAATAATTGGTTACAAGCTGCGGGGCCGCTTATCTCGAATACCGCTGATGGCTAATTTGTTGCAAAACTCCTTTATCGCCAGGCTCCCATATCGCCCGCAGGCATTGATTGCCGTGACCGGCTTGGCCCGTGTTGAGTTTTCCCACTTGGCGTCTGTGCAGTTTTTCGGCTTAGCCTGTGTTCAGTTTTATAGATGCTATCATCCCTGTAATCCTTTTATTGCTCTGGGTATTTATTGATCCGGAAATTGGTCCGATCTGAATTTTGTAGCGAGAGACTCAACTATGAGTGATGCCGGCTTCGATATTATTTTTCGCGGCGATATAGTGATGGGACATCAGCTGGTGGATGTCAAACTGCGCCTGCAGAAATTGTTTAAAACCGATGCAGCCAAAATTGATGCGCTCTTTACCGGGCGTCCGGTTCCGCTCAAGCGCAACCTCGATGAGGCCACCGCCAATAAATACCGCGAGGTGCTCATCAAGGCTGGCGCCCAGGTGCAGGTGGTTGCCGCTGGCAGCGTCAATACCGCCCCTAAAGTTCCTGTCAGACCGGCAGCCCCCATCAGACCAACAACCCACCCAGACGCTCTGCCCGCCGCTGCCGCAGTTCCCGTATCTGCCCCCACATCTGAGCCTGCCGCAGAGCCGTCAGGCGTCGGCAGCTGGACGCTCGCCCCCGCGGGCAGCGACCTGCTTACACCTGCTCAGCGCGCGCCAGTTGTGCCAGTCCAGGTGGATACCAGCGCGCTTAGCCTGCGCGAGCAAGCGGGTAATTTGATTGACGCAAGTGAGGTGCATCATGAGCCTGCCGCGCAGGTTCATGTCCCTGATTATTCGGTGGCAGAGGCGGGAGCCGACCTGGTGAGTGCCGAGGAAAAATTCGACCTGCCACTACTGGAGATAGATGTGGAGGACTGGGGCATAGCTCCGCCGGGCAGCGACCTGTTGCTCGCCTCCGAGCGCCAGGAGGCAGAACCGGTGCAGGTAGATACCAGTCAATTTCAGCTCGCCCCAGCCGGCTCTGATCTGGGGCAGCTGAAGCCCAGACTTGCGCCTCTGAATCCCGATACCAGTGCCTTGAAACTGGTCGATGAGGGGCGTTAATTCAAATCCTGGGGTCTAAAAATCCCTTCAGCTTCGTTAAGCCTTCAGTTTCGTTAAGGAGTAGGTATGAAACTCGTGTTAAAACTTGTGGGTGGAATCATCGCCCTGGTGGTGATTGCCCTGGTGTTGTTTGTCACCCTGATAAACCCCAACCAATTTAAGCCGCCGATAGAGTCGCTCGCTAAGGATCAGGGCATCGCCCTGCAATTGAATGGCGATTTGAGCTGGGCTTTTTGGCCGAGCCTGGGGGTGAATATTGCCGACGTAAAAGTGGCGGCCTTGGCGACCCCCGATCAGCCTATTGCCGAGCTGCAGGGCGCGAGCCTGATGCTTGCACTTATGCCGCTGCTGCATGGCGAGTTTCGCGTAAACCATGTGCTGGTGGATGGCGCCGCCGTACATTTGGCGGTGGATAAAAATGGCAAGGGCAATTGGGAGGCCTTAAGCAAGCCATCTACCCCAACATCCTCCAGCGCTGCCAGCGCGAGTGCTGCTGTTCCGGCTGCGGATAATAGCAGCGCTGGCAAGGCGCTGAATTTGGAGGTGGAGCGCATCAGCCTGCACAATGCGTCACTCGACTATCGCGACCCAGTTGCTGGCCAAAGTATCAACCTCAGCGACCTCAACCTGGACCTGGTCGGCGTCAACACCCGGGGTGCCCCCTTTAACCTGGACCTCAGCTGGGTACTGCAAATGGTGCAGCAGGCTGGGCCAACCCAATCAACCCAAGGCGCCGATAAATTGCAATTGGCCGGTAACCTTCACAGCACCATCAGCGTCGACCAGGGCTTTAACAATCTGACCCTGACAGATGGCCAGCTTAAACTCACCCTCAGCGCCAAAAAATCCGTTGATGTAGCCCTAAACTACTCGCTCACGCTTAAGGATTTGCAAAATAACCTCAGCTACCAGGGCAAGCTGGAATTGGCCTCGCTCGACCTGCGCCAGGTGCTTGCTGCCTTTGGTACCGAGCTGCAAACTGCCAATGACGACGCGCTGAAAAATTTTGCGCTGTCCACTGAGCTGCAGGGTGATGCCAAGCAGGCGCAATTGAATAATTTGGCGCTAACACTCGATAAAACCCACTTTAAGGGCACTGTCGCGGCGATTTTTGCCAACCAGGCCCACAAGCTGGATCTGCAGGGGGACAGCATCAATGTCGATGACTACCTGCCACCTAAATCCGACACCCCGGAAACCGCACAAGCTGCACCCGCCGAAGATACGCCGCTGCCACTTGAAGCGCTGCGCCAACTCAACCTGGATGCCAGGCTGGGCCTGCAGCAGATGCAAGTTAACAACCTGCAACTGGCGGCAATTAAACTTGAAGTTAAAGCGAAAAACGGGGTGATCGACCAGTCGCTCAATGCCCAGGCTTACCAGGGCGCCATCGCCTTTAACAGCCATACCGATGCGCGCGCCGAGCAGGCCAAAATGAATTTTGATGGCGGTGTGCAAGGCTTTGAACTGGAACCCTTCCTCAAAGCGCTTAAACCGCAAAGCGAACTGGGGTTGAGCGGCGCGATTCAAGCGCGGGCGCAGGGCAACAGCAGCGGCGCCAGCGTCAATCAACTGGTCGATGCCATGGATGCCACGGCCAGCTTTTCCGGCGCCCAGGTGCGCATGTCGCCGCTCAATATTGAGCAGCAATTTTGTAAGCTGGTGAATATGATTTCGCAAACCAATAGCGAGGAGGTCACCTGGGATGCCTTTACCGAAATGCGCCAACTCAACGGCAATGTTGTGTGGAAGGACAAGGTAATCGAACTGCAAAGTTTTAACGCCGGTGTCTCCCAGTTGCTGCTGGCCAGCACCGGGCAAATTAACCTGGGGTCAGGTAAATACGAATTCAAATTGCCGTTCAAACTCACCGAAGCCAGCGCCAATGCCAGCTTAAAAGGCTGCAGCATAGGCAGCGAGAATTATTGGTTGGATCGCAGCCTGTCGCTGCTGCGCTGCAAAGGCTCGTTTGCGGCGATCAACCCGGTTAAGGATTGCGGCTTTGATAAAAGTGGCCTGGCGTCGCTGACCAAAGACTTTGCCGAATTTAAACTGCGCGAAAAACACGGCGCAAAAATTGATGCGGCAGAGCAGAAACTGAAGGATAAAAAGCAGGAGTTGCTCGATAAAGCCAATGCCAAAATCGGCGGCGAAGAAAAGGCGACCAAACCCAAAGACTTGCTTAATAATTTTCTGAAAAAGAAACTGGGAGGCGAGTCGACGTCCTCCTCCAGCGCCGCAAGCAGTAAATAACTTCGATCCCCATCCAGGTAACCCTGAGTAGACTAGGGCCGCATTTGCGGCCTATGTCGTTCGGTAATTGTCGTTCGGTAATTGTTGTTGCGGTATTTGTCGTTACGTATTTTTTGGGGAAGGCATCACAGCAACGCTGCTGGCGGGATTAACCCCTAGGCCTGTGAGTTGGTGAGATTTTCGGGGTCAAAGAAGGGATTACAAAGAAGGGTTTGTTCAGCGGGGCACATCGTAAAAACCATAGTCGATGAAAGTTGGTTTGCGCTTTTATTCTGGTTTGCGGCGCATCAGGTGGGTTTAAAAAATTATAGCGTCAATCTCCGCAGGCCTATGGCGTATACTGGCGGCTTTTTACGAGTTGTTGCGTGTATGGCTCACAGCTTTTCCTCCCAGGTGCTCAACTGGTTTGATAAACACGGGCGCAAGCATTTACCCTGGCAACAAAACATCACCCCCTACCGGGTGTGGTTGTCCGAAATCATGTTGCAGCAGACCCAGGTAACCACGGTTATCCCCTATTTTGAAAAGTTCACCGCGCGCTTTCCCGATGTGCAGGCGCTGGCAGCGGCACCTATTGATGAGGTGCTGCACCTCTGGACCGGCCTGGGATATTACGCGCGCGCGCGCAACCTGCACAAATGCGCACAGCGCGTGGCAAGCGAATTTGGCGGCCAATTTCCTGCCTCGCAAGAGCAACTGGCAGGTTTGCCCGGAATAGGTCGATCCACGGCCGGGGCGATTGTCAGTATTGCCTTTCAAAAGCGCGCGGCCATTTTGGATGGCAACGTAAAACGGGTGCTGGCGCGCTACCACGCGGTGGCAGGCTGGCCAGGTGAAACCCAGGTGCTCAATCGGCTGTGGGAGCTGGCGGAGGCGGCGACTCCCGGTGCCAGATCCAAACCCCAGGCTTTTGCCCATTACACCCAGGCGATGATGGATTTGGGGGCAACCCTGTGCAGTCGCAGCAAACCGGCGTGCGAGCGCTGCCCGCTGGCGGATGGCTGCCTGGCTCGCGCCCAGGGCAAGCCCCAGAATTACCCCGGTAAAAAAGCCAAAAAAGCCCTGCCGGAAAAAGCCGTTCAGCTGCTAATGTTGCGCAATCCGAGCGGTGAAATTCTGCTGCAGCAGCGCCCGGCGCAGGGCATCTGGGGCGGCCTTTGGAGCTTCCCGGAACTGCACCTGGAACAGAGCGCCAAGGATTTTGCCGAGAGCCTGGGGCAGGTGGCAGCGGTGGAATCCTGGGACAGCTACCGTCATACTTTTAGCCACTACCATTTGGATATCACCCCGGTGCTAGTGCAGATGAATCGCATCCAGGGGCAGGTGGGTGAGGCGCAGCAGTTGTGGTTTGACCCCCTCGCGCCGCAAAACCTGGGGCTGGCGGCGCCAGTAAAAAAGTTGCTGGAAAAAATTGCCGCCTTCGATCCGCGTCAGCCGGCTATTAAGGTTAAACAGAAACCAGGCAAGGCCAAACGCAAAGCAAACGAAAAAAAATTATCTTGAGGTAAGTCATGGCGCGCATGGTGTTTTGTCGCAAATACAAGCAGGAATTGGAAGGACTGGATTTCCCCCCCTATCCCGGTGCCAAGTGTCAGGATATTTACAGCCACGTTTCCAAAAAAGCCTGGCAGGAGTGGATGGCCCATCAAACCATGCTGATCAACGAAAAGCGTTTGAATGTGATGGATATGGGCACCAAGGTTTATCTCACCGAGCAGATGGGAAAATTTCTGTCCGGTGAAAACTATGATCACGCGGACGGCTATGTACCTCCTTCAACGGTACCTCCTTCAACAGTGCCGCCCGCAACTGAGTCGTAATTGTAAATTCGGAAGCTGAGGCTCGGGAGGCCAACCATGACCAGTCCGGACTGCCCCGGATTGCTCCAGCCCAGTGCAACAAAAGTTTTGCACTGGGCAAACTCTACCCACCTGCCTGACGGCGAGCAGATTCATAAATTGCGTGTCGCAGTTAAAAAGCTGCGCGCGGGCCTGGCGCTGATGCAGCCCTGGTTTAACACCCAGCCACTCAAGCTGGCGCTGCGCGAATTTAATCGTTACTTATCGCCCTCGCGCGACCTTGCCGTGGCCTGCCAGTGGCTGGATTATTTTATTGCCAATCGTCCCGGCGAACAAAAAATTGCCTGTTTCGTACCGCTG
Source organism: uncultured Cellvibrio sp. (assembly GCA_966251115.1). Lineage (GTDB taxonomy): Bacteria > Pseudomonadota > Gammaproteobacteria > Pseudomonadales > Cellvibrionaceae > Cellvibrio. The sequence goes on along the minus strand of CBINKF010000091.1, from coordinate 2,981 downwards.
CGCCAGCTGTTAACGCCTCCATCGTCGACTGTGTTGGATCTGGCCGAATTTCACCGGCGCGCGCAGCGGCTGCAACAGGCACTGCAGCAGTTGCCGCACTATCACCCCAAGCTGAACCAATGGCGCACACAGGTGGAGTTGACGGCGCAACAGCTTTGCCAGCAGGCGCCGATGCTTTATCACCGCTACAAGCGCAGTGAGGACTGCATCTATTTACATCGCTGGCGCAAACGCGTTAAACAATTGGATTATCAACAGCGGCTGCTGAGCACCTTCGACGTTCAGTCAGCTTTGTCTCCGGCAAAACTAAAAAAATTGGGCGAGCTTTTAGGTGAAGTGCAGGACTTGTGGATGCTGGAGCAGCAATTGCTGCTGCGCTTAAAAGATTGCCATCCGTCGCCCACCAGAGCAGAGGTGAAATTCACCCGACAATTTTTGCTGTGGCAGCGGGAGAAACGCCTCGCGCAGGCGCTGGCCGTGCACGAGGCGCTGCAGGCCTAGTGCAGTTACCAATTTGGTTATTTGGCGAAGCTTAAGGGTGCAACATGCATAAAAACCGGCGCGCTTTTCGCGCATCTATTTTGCATTTTTTGGCTGAGCCGGATGCGACTGGACGCGGCCTCGAATATTTTGAGGACGGCCTGTTGCTGGTGGAAGACGGCAAAGTAAAGCAGGTTTCATCCGCCTCTCAAATGGCGGCAGACGGCTTTGATTTGCGCAGCGCTGAACATTTTTTAGGACAATTGCTGCTGCCTGGGTTTATCGACACCCATGTGCATCTGCCCCAGGTTTCAATTATCGCCAGTTACGGCGAACAGCTGTTGGACTGGCTCAACAACTATACCTTTCCCGCGGAACTGCGCTTTGCCGATGCCGACTACGCCCAGCGCGCGGCCGAGCAATTTGTGCAGCTGTTGCTACAGCATGGCACCACCAGCGCCATGGTTTACACCAGTGTATTTGCGCAATCCACCCAGGCATTTTTTGCTGCGGCCCAGCAGCGCCAGCTGCGTATGATTGCCGGTAAAGTGTTGATGGATCGCCATGCCCCCGCCGGCCTGTTGGATACGGCAACAACCGGTACGCGCGACAGCCGCGCCCTTATCGAAGCCTGGCATAGGCGCGATCGCCTGGCCTACGCCCTAACACCGCGCTTTGCCCTTACCAGCACCCCGGCGCAGTTGGCAGCCATAGGCCGGCTCTATCGCGAATACCCCGGCGTTTATTTGCAAACCCATTTGTCAGAAAACCTTGCCGAGCTGGCCTGGGTGCAACAACTTTTTCCCCAGGCGCGGAATTATCTGGATGTCTATGACCGTTATGGGTTGCTGGGGCCGCGCAGTGTTTTTGGCCACGGCATCCATTTGCGCGAAGCGGAGTTGGTGCGTTTGGCGCAAACTCAGTCGGTGGTGGCCTTTTGTCCCAGCTCCAATTTATTTTTAGGTAGCGGTCTGCTCGACCTGGCGCGTTTGCGCGATGCGGGTGTGCGCCACTGCCTGGCGACCGATGTGGGTGCGGGCACCAGTTTGTCGCTACTGCGCACCCTCGCCGATGCCTACAAAGTGCTGCAGTTACAGGGCCAAAAGCTGCATCCCTTTAATGGCTTTTATCAGGTGACGCTGGGCAACGCGCGCGCGCTGCAGTTGGATGCGCACCTGGGTAATTTTGCAGCGGGAAAAGAAGCGGACTTTATTGTGATTGATAAGTCGCCCAGCCTGGTGCAGCAACAGCGACAAGCCAATTGTAAGGATTTGGCGGAGTCGCTGTTTGCCTTGATGATGATGGGGGATGAGCTAAATATCGCGCGCACTTATATTTTGGGCGAGCTGGCGTACCAGCGCCCGTGAATTATTTTGTTGCGTCAGACGGCCCTTAATTTTCGCGCAACAACCATCATGGCCAGTAAGCTCAGCAGCGACAATAACGTACCTGGCTCGTCGGTCTCTGCGACGGTAATTTCGCCCCAGCCGTATGCAAAGGTACTGATATTGCCAAAGCCATCGTTCAAAAATAGGGTGAAGTCGCTAAAGTAGGTACCTACTTTCCAGGTTTGGTTAAACTCGACGCCGGTAAAAGCCGTAACCCTTACGTCATGTTGTGCACTGCTAATCGATTCCCAACCAAAATTACCGCCCGCACTAAATCGACTAAATTCAAAGTCGCCATTCTCAGTGTCCTCTCCTGCGCCAAAGGAGCGCTAAAAGCCTGTGTCAGCAGACACTGATAGCAGAGAGGCAAAACAGTAGGTGTTATAGGTGTCGTTTGCATAGGGTGTGTAAACGCCACTCGTATATTGGTAGGCGCTTTGGTCGTAATCCACCAGCATCCGTGCCTGCCACTTGTCTATGCCGTTGAAATCTCCAACCGTCTGTCCACTGATAGTAAAAATAATTGGCGTCGCGCTTGCCCAGCCCGCCAGGCCGAGCGCGAAACTTAACAAGGCTGTTTTGATAACTTTAATATTCATGATATTCAATCCTTTAAATGGTGGCGTTTAAATAACCGCCAGTTTATGCAAAAGGTTACCCGCTAGGCCTGGGCAACTTAACCTGAACCGTGTAAAGAGCAAGCTGCAAAACACAGACCACTAGCCATTTGGCCTATAAAAACAATTTGATTGGACGGCGTAAATTTGAAAATTGTTGGAATTTGTAAGCAAATTCGAATCTTAAGTCGTCTAAATCAATGGCGCCAAGGCGCGATCTTTTTATGTTCTTGATAATGGTTAAGCTCAGGCAAAATCAGGATGAATTAGCTGCCTATATAAACCAGGGGCTTAACCACTGGCTAAAAGTTTTTTTATCAATTATTAAATTGGCGCACCATCAGCCATTTTGCTGTAAACAATACCGACGACCCACATCCCATCTTTATTGCTCAGGTTTTGTATTGGTTGCCCAGGTTTTGTATTAATTACTTGGGGCTTCTCTTAATTGCCTGAGTCTTGTCTTCAGTGCCCAGGCTGAGGTCAGCCGGATAAA
>CBINKF010000090.1:0-8610 GCA_966251115.1 uncultured Cellvibrio sp. | reverse complement strand
GTCGAACAGGAAGGCGGTGTGCGACATAATCGTATCCACATCGCGCTTGATCTCACGCGCTGTCTCCTGCAATTCAAAGGATTCGCGCAGGTGGCGCTGTAAAAAGGAGATGGAGCGCTGGGTATCCATCAGGCACAGGCGAATTTTGCCGTTGCTGTCCTCCAGCTTGGCCAAACGGTCGATTGCATCTTCCAGTTCGGCATCCGGATCTTCCAGCACCATGCGACTCACCTCTTCCAGTTTGCGGTGAATATCCTCCAGGGCGTCGGCCAGGTTCTCCACTTTTTGCTCAAAGATTGTCACCAGCAAATCCTGCGGAGAGGTGACATGCACCTGCGCCGCGCGCGCGCGCATACGCAACAGGCGAAAGTCGGCCTGGTCGCCCTCGCGCACGGTAATCAGGCGGCGCTCCTGCAGGATGAAGGCAACTGTCTGGGTGGCGTGGCGACCGGAGTCCCCCGGCGCCAAAAACAGGGAGTGAACGTGAATGCCGGAGTTGTCCTGAAAGTAGCGCGCCGAGAATTCGATCTCTTCCACGTCGTCAGATTCAGGCAGTTCGGCGCGCAAAAAAGTGTTTAACTCCTCGCGCTCCTCTTCGGTGGGCTCGTGGGCGTCAATCCATAAAGAGTTGGCCATGGCCTGGCGAATAAACTCGTACTCGTGTTTATCTTCACGCAGGGTGGTGCCTTGAACTTTGAACATTCTCAGCATGGATACTCCTCCAGGGCCGTGACAGGGATTCCGATGACGTGGGCGGCTTTATAGCACATTCTTTTAAGAGTTAAAGCAGCAACTCAGTACAGATGCAAATTTGCACCAAGGCTTTTGTGTGACGCCAGGCTTTGGGTGGCACCCGGTGGTGTTTGACTCAAAGCCTGGGGCGGCGACTGCGGCGCTTCTTTTTAGGGTAAAGCCCCGGCTCGCCGGGCGGGCGCGTCTTAAAGCGGCGGTGCACCCACAGATACTGCTCGGGCGCAACGCGTATTGCATCCTCCATAATTTTGTTAATGCGCGCCGCATCTGCCAGGTCATCACCGCAGGGAAACCCCTCCAGCGCCGGCAGTATTTGCAAGCGAAAGCGCGCACCGGGTTCGCGGTAGCAAAAAAATGGAATCACCGCGGCACCCGACATCTTGGCAATACGCGCGGTAGCCACCACAGTCGCTGCCTCCACCCCAAAAAAGGGCGCAAATACACTGTGCTTGGGGCCGTAGTCCTGGTCGGGGGCATACCACACAATGCGCCCCTCACGCAGGTTTTTAATCAAGCGGCGGGTGTCGTTGCGCTGGATGATTACCCCATTTACCCGGCTGCGCGCCCTGATAATCGCGTAATTCATCAAGGGGTTGGGCTGACTGCGATACAGCGCATCCACTTCAGCGTGAAACGCCATCAGCAGGCCGGAAACATCCACCGTAGTCAGGTGCGACCCCAAAAACAGCACCCCCTTGCCCTCTGCCTGCGCCTTGTGGATATGCTCCAGGCCACTGATGCTGTGGCGGCTGCGCATGGCTTCGCCGCGCCCCCACAGCGCCAGTGCCGACTCGGCAAAACTCAACCCGCAGGAATCGATAACGCCGCGCACCATCTGCGCCCGCTGTGCCTGGGTTAATTCGGGAAAACAAAGGTCGATATTGATCTGAGCGATGCGCTTGCGCGCTGGCGCCAACCAGTAAAGCAAAAAGCCGAAGCAATAGCCCACCCACTGGTTCGCGCGCGGCGGCAGTTGTCCGACCAGCCACAGAAAGCCCAAAAACAACCAGGTCGGCCAAAATTGGGGGGCGAGAAACGCGCGCTTAAATTGGGGGTTAAGGTGTTTATCCGAACTCATAGGGAACAGGGGCTAAAGTTTAGAGAACCGAGGCGGCCAGGTACCACTAGCACAAAGTAAGGCGCGAATTATAGCAAGTGATTATTAAGACGAGGTAAATAGCTCAGCGTAGATAAGCACCCCGAGCCACACCAATCCCGCCAGGCTGAATACACAGAGCGCCAGGCCAATATACTTTTGGCGGCGACGCAGCTGTTCATTGGTGGCGCGCTCCAACTGATGCGCCTCAAGCGCCAGATCGCGCGACTTTACCAGTTTGACGCGGATTTTCTGCAGGGCCTCGATATCGGCATTCAATTTTGCCTGATCTTCTGCGCTGGCATCGCTTAGAGCCCTGTTAAATTCCACCAACTGCTGATCCAGCTGGCGCAATTTTTGATCGACGCTGGCGGTTAGGGTTTTGATTTCCATGCAGGCCACTCATAGCAAAAACGAAAGGTCGGCCACCTTAACAGAAAGCAGCAGTCAACAAAAAGCCTGGCGCAATGCCCGCCCGCCGGGAGCCAATTGCTATAATCGCCGCGTTTTTTACTCTACCAACCTAACCGCCTTGCAACTGGCCTGACTGCTTTGCAACTGGCGCCTTGACCCGAACCCGCCCTATGACCCAAGAGCCAGCCTACAAACATTTGCCTCCGGTTTTTCTCTGGTCCTTTCTGGGGCCGCGCTACTGGTTTACCTGGCTGGGTTTAGGTTTGCTCTGGGCTCTAGCCCAGTTGCCCGTTGGGGTAAACCTGGCCCTGGGGCGCGGCCTGGGGAAGCTGCTCTATCGACTGGTGCCCAGCCGCCGCCGCATCGCCGAGACCAATCTGCGCCTGTGCTTTCCCGGCTGGAGCCAAGAGCAATGCCAAGCGGCAGCCCACCAGGTGGTACTTAACTGCGGTGTGAGTTTTTTTGAAACCGCCATGGCGCTCTGGGGGCCAAGCGAGCGGCTCAAACAGCGCTTCCAGATTAGTGGCCTGGAACATTTGGACGCCGCGCGCCGCGCCGGCCAGGGGGTGATACTGCTGGGCAGTCATATGACCAGCCTGGATATAGCCGGGCGGATGCTCGCCTTTCACGCCCAATTCGACATTCTCTACCGCCAGGACCCCAACAAGCTGATGGCCTATATGCTGGTTAAAGCGCGCGAAAGTTATAACGGCGACTGCATTATCAGCGTCGAAACCCGGCGCATGATTCGCCACCTGCAGCAGGGGCGGATCGTCTGGTACGCTCCCGACCAGGATTACGGTGCCGAGCACAGCCTCTTTGCCCCGTTTTTTGGCATACCCGCCGCAACAGTCACCGGCACCGCGCGCTTTGCCCGATTAGGGAAAGCCGTTGTTATTCCCTTTGCCCACTATCGCCGGGAGGATGACAACTACGAGATAGCCCTGGGCGCGCCCCTGGAAAACTTTCCCAGCGGCCAGCTCGCTCGCGACTGCGAACGCGTCAACCAGGCGATTGAGGAGATCATTCGCCACAAGCCAGAGCAGTACCTGTGGGTTCACCGCCGTTTTAAAACCCGGCCAGATGGCGCGCCGCAAAACCTCTACCCCAAGCGCAAAGCCTCCAGCAATTAGAATCAGGGATCACAGAAAACAAAAACGGCGACCATTAAGTCGCCGTTTTTGTTAGTCGATTATAAGGATTAACCAGCGACAGCCGCATCAATCAGTGGCTTGAGTTCGCCGTTTTCGTGCATTTCGGTAATGATGTCACAACCGCCAACCAACTCGCCCTTAACCCACAATTGGGGGAAGGTTGGCCAGTTGGCAAACTTGGGCAGCTCGGAGCGAATGTCGGGATTGCTCAGTATATCGACATAGGCAAAGCGCTGACCGCAGGCCATAAGCGCTTGGGAGGCGCGCATGGAAAAGCCGCACTGAGGCGCGTTGGGTGAGCCTTTCATGTACAGGATCACCGGATTTTCACTGATTTGTTGCTTGATCGTTTCCAAAACGTCCATCACATAAACCTCAAAAGCTAGGGGTGGGGCTGGTCGCCAACCTCGGGCGAATCGGCCAAAAAACCGAGTAAATTGCTCAGGTATTGCATTTTACCTCAGCCCGCCGCTTCGGCCAATGGCACCGCCAGTTACGCACCAGAATCCCCAAAAATTGCACAAGTCGACGCCGGCGATTGTCTAGCAGGCCTGGGATTGCCTATGCTCTACCTCAAATGAGTTATTCCAGTTAGCCAGTTTATGTTTAATCTTCGCGTTCAGGTGTTTATCGCCTTTGTCAGTTTTTCGGTACTCCTTGCCCTGGGGTTGTTCTTTTATTCCCGTTTCAGCTTCGAGCAAAGCTTCTCCCAATACATGGAGCAAAAGGAGGCGAGTCGCAACGCGCGCCTGATCTCCGCCCTCGCCGCTCACTACGAAGTCTGGGGCTCCTGGTCTGACCTGGCCAAGCAGGACAACTGGGACGGTTTTGTCATGCAGTACCAGCGCTTTGGACGCATGCCCGGGCCGGGCGACTACTTACCAGGGAAAAACCTACCGGAAGACAATCAAGCGAGAGACCACGAAGCGAGGGATCATGAGGCGAGGGATAATCAAGCACAGGACGGCAGGCCAAACGACTCGCCGCCACCGGAGCGCGAACTCCATCCGGGCGGCAAGGGCGATCAGCATCGCCCGCTGGAATTTAAAATGACCTTTGAAGTGGGTCGTTTTCCCCATATGCGCGACCCGCGCCTGCTCTTTGTGCTGCTCGACAGCAAACAGCAGCTGGTGGCCGGTGAACGCCTCGCGCAAGAGCCTTACCTGTATTCCAAAATTTTTGCCAGTATCAACCATCAGCGGGTATTGGTGGGCTATCTCGGCAGCCCGATTAACCCGGCGCTGCGGGATTTATTCGACAACGAATTTGTCAAGCGCCAGCAAAACCACTTTTTAATGATGACCCTGGTGGGGGTAATTATTGCGGCCATCTGCGCTATACCCCTGTCGCACCTGCTTACGCAGCGGGTGAAGGCGCTGGTGCGCCACGTGCAGCAACTGAGCCTGGGGCGCTACAGCGAGCGCGTATCAACACGAGGACAGGATGAAATTGCCACCCTCGGGGAGCACCTGAATCATTTAAGCCACACCCTGGAGCAGAGTGAGCAAACGCGCAAACGCTGGGTGGCAGACATCTCCCACGAACTGCGCACACCGCTGGCTGTTTTAAAAGCCGACCTGGAGGCACTGGAAGATGGCGTGCGCAAGTTTGACGACAAGGCTGTCGGCCGCCTGCAAAAGCACGCCGCGCGCCTCACCCGGCTGGTCAACGACCTTTACGAATTGTCACTCACCGACATAGGGGCGCTCAGCTACCGTAAACAGGACTGCGAACTCAACGAGCTACTGACTGACCTCAACCATTCTATCGAAGGAAAATTTACTCAAACCGGTTTGCAGTTCTCCCACAATATTTGCAGCGAACCGCTGGTGATTCTCGCCGACCCCCAAAGGTTGCAGCAGTTACTGTTGAATTTAATTAACAACAGCATCAACTACACCAACAGCCCGGGCGAGGTACACCTGAACCTGCGCAAAGAGGGTGATCAGGCGCTGATTGAACTCGAAGACAGCGCGCCAGGCGTGGACGAGAGCCTGCACGAAAAGTTGTTCGAGCGCTTGTATCGCGCGGAATCCTCGCGCAGCCGCGAAACCGGTGGTGCAGGTTTGGGGCTGAGTATTTGTAAAAATATTGTCGAGGCACACCAGGGCCAAATTCACATAGCCAACAGCCGGCTTGGCGGGCTAAAAGTTTCCATTCATCTGCCACTGCTGCAGGAATAAGGTGTAGTTATGAATATTTTAATTGTTGAAGACGAACAGGACCTGGGGGAAATTCTGCGCGATTATCTCGCCAATGAAAACTTTAACACCACCTTGATTGGTGACGGCGAAGCGGGTTTGGCAGCAATTCGCGCGCAGGAGTGGGACCTGGTTATTCTCGACCTGATGCTGCCCAAACTCGATGGCCTGAGCATTTGCCGCGAAGTGCGCAAAACCTCCCAGGTACCGATTATTATGACCACCGCCAAGGTGGAGGAGATTGATCGGCTGCTGGGGCTGGAAGTGGGCGCTGACGATTACATTTGCAAACCCTTTAGCCCGCGCGAAGTGGTGGCGCGCGTAAAGGCGGTATTGCGCCGCAGCAAAATGGCCAGCGAACCCGACAGGGACCCACTGCACCTGGACAAGGATGCGCTCAGCGTTATCTATCACCAACAAGCGGTGGAATTAACCAGCATTGAATTTCGCATTTTGGAAACCCTTGCCAACAATCGCCACAAAGTGGTCTCGCGCGACCAGCTGCTAAAAAATGCCTATACCGATCACCGCGTAGTTAGCGACCGCACCATGGATTCGCACATCACCAAATTGCGCAAAAAACTGCTGCAAATCCACGAAGGGGAAATTATCCATTCCGTATATGGTGTGGGTTATCGCCTGCAAATCGATGACTAAAATTGTCCAGGGCCACAGCCAATGTGGTTTGCACATTGACTGCACATTTGTTGCACGCTTGTTTGACAGTTAACACAGTTTTAACGCAGTAGGATAGTTCCTGTAGTCGAGCCGAAAAAATTAGTGCCGGCTCATCATCACGGCTAAGTGCCAGCGATTTCGATCATAAATCGACTAGAGGAACTCTCATGAACAATAGCGATAAACCTAGCGCAACCTCAACCACTACGACCACTCCAGTTATTGACACCCAGCGCCGCAAAACCCTGAGCGCGCTTGGCTTCCTCGGCGTGGCGGGCGCCACCGGTTTAATCGGTTGCGGTGGCGGCAGCTCCGGCGCCGCTAATAGCAGCGGCAGCTCAAGCAATTCATCCGGCAGCGCGCTTTCCAGTAGCACAGCAAGCAGTGTTTCCAGTGCCACCAGCAGCGCTGAAGGCATTTGCACCCTGATCCCCACAGAGACCATTGGGCCCTACCCACTGTCGACTTTTTTGGACAACTCCACGGTCTTGCGCGAAGACATTACCGAAGGCAAAACCGGTGTACCTCTGCAGGTCAAACTTAAATTGGTGAACGTCAATAATGCCTGTACACCTGTATCGGCTTATGTGTATATCTGGCACTGCGACAAAGACGGCAACTACTCGGGTTACAGCGGCGAAAGCGGCAAAACCTATTGTCGCGGAGTGCAGTACACCAACGGCGATGGCATTGCCAGTTTTACCACTATCTTCCCCGGCTGGTACGTGGGGCGCATCACCCATATTCACTTTCAAATATTTTTAACCAGCTACGGCTCTACAGCTCACTCCACCGCAATTTCGCAAATGGCTTTTCCCCAGGATGTCACCACTGCGGTATACAACTCTTCGCTTTACGCCAGCCATGGACAAAACACCTCGGTCACCAGTTTTTCTGCTGACAATGTGTTTAGTGATGGGGTCGAATACCAACTCGCCAATATGAGCGGCAGTGTTGACGAAGGTTATGTTGCGGAGTTGACGGTAGGTATTGCCGTTTAACGCAATCAGGGCGCGGATAAAACGATTGCAAATGGTTTAGCTATTTTGCTCGCGCAGCGCCAGCTTGCGTTTGGTTAACGCGGTGGCTTCGTGCTCCAGCGGGTTTTCTGGCCAGGGGTGGCGCGGGTAGCGACCGCGCATATCCTTGCGCACTTCCGGATAGCCCTGCTGCCAAAAAGTTTGCAGGTTGGAGGTGACTGCCAAAGGGCTGCCGTTGGGTGAGAGCAGGTGAATTTTGAGCGGGATTTTACCGCCGGCAAACTGCAGCTGCTCGCAGCCGAAAAACTCCTGCAGTTTGGCTGACACCTGCGGCAGACCTTCAGCAGAAAACTCCACAATCACCGCGCGGCCGCTGGGCAGCTCGACTTTTTCCGGCAGTAGCTCGCCGAGTTTTTGGCAGGCCTCATAGCCCAAATAAAACTCCAGCGCCTGCCGCCAGGGCAAGCTGTCCATTTGACTTTGCGCCGAGAGAAAACCGCCCAGCCAATCATCAAGTGAATCGATTAACCCGGTATCCGTTAAATCGGGCAAGTCGAGCAGCTGCAATTGCGCCACCAGACGCGCCCGCTGCAGTAAACGCCTAGCGGGTGCCGGCCAGTTTTCCAGGCCTTTGTCACGCCATTGGTTTTGAATATGCGCGCACAATGCCGCCGATAATTTATCGGCGGGAATTTTTTCCAGCGCCTCGTCGATCACCACACCGCCCATACGCCACAGCAGCAGCAGCTGCCACTGGTTTTGACGAAACACCAGTTGCTGCTCGCACAAAGCCAATTGTCGTTGCTGTTCGCGAGTGAGATTAACGGCCAGGCCCAGGCCGCTGTGGCCTTTAGCGCGCGGGTTAATCACCGGGAACACGGCCCAATCGCTGGCGAGGCCGCGCTGGGGTTCAATACTGATGCCGGAATTCAAACGGTAGCGACCTGACTCCTGGCGATAGCCGATGCGATCGCTAAAGGCAGTGGCTAACAATAGCGGCTCCAGCTGTGCATCAACGTCGTTTAAATCAAGCGTTTTCAACCAGCGCTTGGCCTGGGTTTGCCACTGGCGATTGCGGCTGAGTTCGCGCGCGGCGGAGGCCAGCCAATCGTCTAAATCCTCGCCGGCTTCCCATTCAAAATGCAGCGCCAAAGCCAGTTGCAACATGGGCATGGGCAATTTTAGCCGGTGGGCGAGTAACAGTGCCGCGACACGTGGGTGACAACCGAGTTCGGACACTTGCTTACCCGCAGGCGTAATGACACCGCGGCTGTCGATAAACCCCATGGCTGCCAGCTGCTGGCAGGCAAAATCCAGCGCCAGACGATTGGGCG
>CBINKF010000089.1:0-8685 GCA_966251115.1 uncultured Cellvibrio sp. | reverse complement strand
CGACTAGCCAGGGGGCGTCGGCCAGTGGACGCTGATCGGGCTCAGTAAAATTCCGCGCCTGATACTGGCTAGCTTCTGTGCGGTTTTCATCAAACTGGCGACCGGCGCGCTGACACAGGGTAAGCAGGCCTGCGGCGCGCAAGCTGCCCAGGTTGTTATCTTCCGCCAGGAGTGCTGTGGCTAGCTCTGCGCTGGCGCCCAGGGTCTGGGGCAGCTGCGGCTTTTGGCGCTCGCTGCCGAGCATAAGTTGATGAGCCAGTTGCTCTAATAAGTTCATCGTATTAGCTCTCCACCTGCCAGCAGAGCTGGGGTGCCCAAACGCTTAAGGGTTGCAGGGCGCTATGATCCCATTCGCCAAACCAGGCAACCGGCTGGCCGCCGGTTTCGGCGAGCAGGCTCCAGGCCTGATCGGCCGCGATCGCCAAGGACAGTGTGCGACCAAGCTCATCAGCGACAAACCAATCGCCCTGTACTTGCACAAGACGACCGGCTTTAAGCGCAAAGGGCATTTCCGCTGCCCAGGGGTTAAGCGCCAGGGTTTCGGCCATTTGTTGCAGCGCATTATCCAGGCTGGGAAATTGAGGCGGTGGCAATTCGATTTGGTGTGGGCTGGCTTTCAGCAGCGCGCGCTGGCTGTTGCCTGGGTAAAAAACAAGCTGGGCATTCAGGCTTTGGCCGGGGATAAACGCCTGCTCAAAATGGCGATTGCCGTGGGCGAAATCCAAAATCAACGCCAACCGGCCTGATTGCTGGCCCAGCAGCCATACGCGCCTGATCCACAACCGCTGCTCCTCGCGATAAGCCAGGCCGAGCACTGTCCAGGTGTCTTCCACAGCCGGCCGATTGGCTTGCAGGTCATCTTTATCCTGTGTGATCCCTAACGCCGCCAAAAGGTCATCGCGAACGGCCGGCTCCAAGTGTTCGCGCCGGCTGAAGCCGTCGATTTGCAATTGCAACAGCCCAAATTCACCGAGTAGTGCACTGGCCCAGTTGGTTTTACGCAGCAGTTGCGACCAGCGCTGGATACGCGCGGCTACCCCTGGCAACTGATTGTCGACCATGCGCTGACTCAAGCGGTCAAAGTCGCCAAGCTGCTGCGGTAAACGCCCCAAACCTTGGCGCACTTGGTCGCTCATCCAGGTTTGTAACTCGGCCAAACCGTCGCCCATACGCGCCAACCGCTGCTGTTCGCGTTTGGCTTGGGCTGCTGGGTCAGGCGCGGCGGCCTGAACGGCTTTTTCGGCTTTCTTCTCGGCAGATTTTTCCGCCTTTTGCTGGCGACCATCCAGCCAGTCATTCACCCAACCGGGGGTGTCCTGCGCAATAAATTGATTGGAGTTTTGGTTGGCGAGCAGTAGCAGGGCTAGGCCATGTTTGCAGGGAAATTTGCGGCTGGGGCAGGAGCACTTAAATGCCGGACCGGTTTTATCCACCTGGACCTGATAGGGTTTAGCGCCACTACCTTGGCATTCACCCCAAATTGCAGCGTCCGTCATACCCAGTGTTGGCCATTTGGCCGGCACCACTAAACCCCTGGCGGCTTTAAGTGAAGCCTCGTCGGGCGATAATTGTTGTATAGCCGTTAAGCTCAAATCCATGAATCAGGTCCAACCCGGGTAACGCACACATTAGGCTAAAAATCGGCGCCAATCATGGCTGAAATATCATTGCAGTAAAAGAGGGGAAATTGCAGCTGGCGAAACGGCAACCGGCCCCAAGGCGTAAAAGTAGAGTAATATCCGGGCTTTTCTAAAAAAGGATGCTTGCTCAGTGCACACTCAGGCTCACGACTCCGCTCACACCCAATACGACTGCATGGGCTTTCACGCCGAGCTGCCCAAGGGCAAGGCCTCTGGTAGCATGACCATCGACCCGGCCGGGGTTCAGTTTCACATTCAGGATCAGCAGGTGCGCCTACCGCTCGAAGGCTTGCAAGTCAGCCTGGGCGGCGCCAGCAATCGCTTGGTGTATTTTGAACACCCTTTTCTCAGCGGCTGGAGTTTTTACACCAGTGATCGCAGCGTGCTTAAAGATCCCCACCTGCACAGCGTGCCCAGTGTCTCCAGATTATTGACCGGCGCCCACAACAAACACCTGCTGGGCTGGGGCGTGCTGGCGACTGTGGCGACGCTAATTGTGGCCATCCCGCTGTTGATAGTGCTGCGCATGGATTTTTTTACCGGGCTTATCGCCAAAAAAATCCCCGTGGAGTGGGAGCAAAAAATTGGCGACTCTGCTTTGGCGCAATACCAATTTGGCAAACAGATGCTCGATGACAAAGAGGCGGAGCGCTTGCTTAAACCCCTGGTTGATCCCTTAACCGCGGCTCTGGATCACAGCCGCTATCAATACCATTTTCATATAGTGAACGATGGCACCCTCAACGCCTTCGCACTACCCGGTGGCCAGGTGGTGATTCACTCGGAATTAATTTTGCGCGCAGATTCAGCAGAGGAGTTACTCGGTGTACTGGCTCACGAAATTAACCATGTGGAGCAACAGCACGGCCTGCGCAATATGATTGGCGCCACCGGCATTTACATGATTGCCGGCGCCGTCTTTGGCGATGCCTCTGGCTTGTTGGCGGTACTCAGTGGCGCTGCGCCGCTGTTGCTCAACCAAAGTTATTCGCGCCGTTTTGAAACCGAAGCCGATGTAAAAGGCTTTGCGCTGCTGCAAAAAGCCCACATCAACCCCAGTGGACTCGCCAGCTTTTTTAAAAAAATGATCGAAGAAGAAAAAAAGCAATTGGACAAAGTGGTGGACAAAGAAAACCAGGAATTGGCCAAACAGGCACTCAAGTTCTTGTCCACCCACCCCGCGAGTGAGGACCGCATTAAAAAATTGCAAAGCCTTGCCGAGCAAAACCCGCAAGATATCCAATACCTGAACCTGCAGCCGGCCTTTGCCGATTTGCAGGCCGCGGTAAAAACCTTCGTGACCGAAACCCAGGGAGAATCACAAGATGAAGACTGAACTCAAAGGCTCACAGGCCTTTTCCTATATCCAGGTGGAGCTGCAGCCGGGCGAAACCATTATCAGTGAGTCGGATGCTATGTCGAGCATGGATGCCGAACTGGATTTAAACGCAAAACTCAACGGCGGATTTTTTAAAGGCCTGCTGCGCAAATTCCTCGGCGGCGAATCCCTGTTTATCAACCATTTCACCAATAACACCAGCCAGCCGCGCAGCATGACCCTGGTGCAGGGCACGCCGGGCGAAATTCGCCTGCGCAAAATGGCCAATGATGAATTCTATTTACAGCCTGGTGCGTTTGTGGCTTGCAGCCCGGGCGTGACCATGAGTCTGGAGTGGGCCGGCTTTGTGTCCTTTATTGCGCGCGAAGGTCTGTTCCGTTTAAAAATGAGCGGCAGCGGCGATTTATTTTATGGCGCCTATGGCGCACTGCTGGAGCGTGAAATCGATGGTGAATATATTGTCGACACCAGCCACCTGGTGGCCTATGAACCGGGCATAAAACTCAAACTGCAATTGGCGGGCGGTATCTTCTCCAGCTTTTTTGGCGGTGAAGGCCTGGTAACCCGCGTACAGGGTAAAGGCAAAATTATTATTCAATCGCGCAGCATCTCCGGCCTGACTGGCTGGTTAAACCCCAAGTTCTGGTAAGGAGCCCGGCATGAAAGTTGAATTTGTAAATCAACCTGGTAATACCGCCGCAAAAATAACCCTGGCGGCCGCTGAAACCTGTACCGCTGAAGCGGGTGCCATGATCGCCATGAGCGGTCACATGAATATCACCACCACCACCCACAAAAAAAATTCCGGTGGTATTTTAAAAGCGGCCAAGCGCTTGTTGTCGGGCGAATCGTTTTTCCTCAACCATTTTGAACCTAATGGCAAAGCGGGCGAAATTTGGCTGGGTACCAATTTAGCGGGCGATATGCTCTGCCTGGAATTGGATAATGAAAACCTGATTGTGCAGAGCGGCTCCTTTCTCGCCTGCGAAGACAGCATAGATATGGATATGGGCTGGCAGGGCTTTAAATCGCTGTTTTCCGGCGAAAGTATTTTTTGGCTCAACCTCAAAGGTAAAGGCAAAGTCGTGCTCTCCTCTTTTGGCGCCATCTACCCGATTGAAGTGGACGGCGAATATATTGTGGATTCCGGCCACATAGTCGCCTTTAACGAAACCCTGGATTTCTCCATTACCAAAGCGGGCAAAAGTTGGCTGCAATCCCTGCTTGGTGGCGAAGGCCTGGTGTGTAAGTTTAAAGGCAAGGGCACTGTCTGGTGTCAGTCACACAACGCCAGCAGTTTCGGCCATTCGCTAACATCCAGCCTGCGCGCGCGCAAAGCCTAAGGGGAGGAACAGAATATGGAAAACCAATATAAAGTTGTACTCAATGGCCAGTTAGCCGCGGGCATTGACAAGGTAAGCGCGAGCGCTAATTTTGCCCAGCTATTTAAAATCAGCGAGGAAAAAGCGGCGCAGATGCTGGCCAGTTTTCCGGTCACCGTAAAAAGCAATGTGGATGAAACCACCGCGCAAAAATTTAAAGCCGCTATCGAAAAGGCGGGCTTTTTGTGTGATGTATTATTAGTTGATGCGGCGCCCATTATTCAGCCAGTCGTCGCGCCAATACAATCGGTAGAAAAAACCCAGGCGCCCATTAAGTCCGTCGAGCAACCAGAATCCTTTAAAGGCTGGGAATACAAAATTGAAGGTCGCCCGGATTACGGCTTTTTAACCGTGCAGATTCCCGCTAACGAAACGCTCAAAGTGGAAGCCTCGGCCATGGCCACCATGGACACCCATCTGGTGATGAAAACTAAATTAAAAGGTGGCTTTGGTCGCTTCCTTACCGGCGAGAGTATTTTTGTCAACGAATTTACCGCCGCTAAAGGCGCAGGTGAAATTGGCATAGCCCCAGGCACGCCCGGCGATTTGGTTCACCAGCACCTGGATGGTCAAACCCTCTTTTTGCAAAACTCCGCGTTTGTTGCCTCCACTATGGGCGTAAACCTGGAGACCAAATGGCAGGGCATGCTCAAAGGCTTTTTCTCCGGCGAGAGTTTCTTTTTAATCCGCGCCAGCGGCAAGGGCGATGTTTGGTTTAACTCCTACGGCGCCATTATCGAAATCGACGTGGAAGATGACTATGTTGTGGATACCGGCAACATTGTCGCCTTTACCGACGGCATGGATTACGAAATTACCAAAGTCGGCGGCTACAAATCGCTATTCTTCTCCGGCGAAGGCTTCGTCTGCCGCTTTCGCGGCAAAGGCAAAGTCTGGATTCAAACCCGTAACGCCCAAGCTTTTGTATCCTGGGCCCATTACTTTAGGCCGGTGGAATCGAAGAGCTAAAAGAGATAAGGGCGGATATGTATCCGCCCTTTTTTACAGTTGAATCGTGATTCGTAAATTAAGGGATGAAACTAGATGAAGACAATCATATGTAGATGGCTATCATGCTTACTTATTGTGTTTGGCTCGGGATTATCTGAGGGATGCAAAAAAAATATTACTCAAGAGCAATACCAAACATATTCGAATAACGGGATTAGTTTTTCCTATCCGAAACATTGGAAATTTTCTTACGATGACGAGCCAGATATATACACAAGCCGGGGCATCGGGTTACAAATTACAGATATATCTACCGCAAGAATTTGGGTTGAAAAGAACAAGCCATTAACTTCAGAGATGATAATTAACCACCTGGAAAATGAGCTCCATCTAAAATCTGGAGAAAATATTTCCAACTATAAAAATGAAAAAATAAAAATATCGGGACTTGAATCAAATAAATTGACTTGGAAAGAGACTTCAATTGGCTCGTCAAATTTCGAATTGATTGTCGTAGATTTAAACAAAAATAAGGCATTTGCTCTAATTAACTTAAGCGATGAAGATATAGTTAGCGAATCGAAAAATATAGAACCTTTTATAGATAGTATTTCAATAAATTAAGGGAATAATTATGTCAAATACAGAGCAAAGCTATGATGGTGCATTAATAAGTGAACTGGGTGTAAAACGCTATTTAAAAGCCACCAAAGATATAAAGACCTCAAACATCAATTTTCTACTTAAGGGTCCGGCCGCTCAAAAAGCCTGGAAAGAGTGCAATTTTGGTTGCCACGGACCTACCTATAGAACTTTACAGCGCCCCTCTACCAAAGGAGAATTTTTTAGGTCTTTAGATAACATATCGCCGTTACTATCGGGAGCCGTTGATGGTGTCCAATATCAAACCATTGGGTTAGTTGAACGAGTTGGTGGAGGAGTTAATCGAACCTTAGAGGGATTAAATGCAGCAGGGATTCAAAATTTTTTAAACGTCGGGGATGAAAATACAGCCGCTTATGATTTTGCGGTAACTTCATTTCAAAAGGTTCTTAGTTTTGAAATTGACGTAATTGATAATCCGATATCTCAAATAGTAATGGCTATTGTGAGCGATTATATCACCGCCATTCCTGAGTGGGTAATAGAAGAAGCTCTAAAAAATGGGGCGTTTAAATTACCTGAAAAGATAGATACGGCGTGGATACTTAAAGCTTTAACAATGGGTGTAGTTGACAATATAGATAAGGACAGCGTAACAAAAGCAGCGCAAATGCTTAATAAGCCAGTCCAGCACATTGTAGGTAAGCAAATTGGTAAAAAGCTTGCTGTGGCAATTGCGCTAATTATTGCATCGGCAATTACTAAACGTTTACTGGTAAAAAGCGTGGAAATACCATCCCTAAAGAGAAATCTTGTGAGAATTCGAAAATTTGGGAGAACCATGAAAGGAGGATTGGGGAAAACATTTATCAGCTTATTGAATGTGCAAGGTCAATTAGATAAAGCCGCTCGATCTAGTAGAAATTTGCAAAATAATTGTCCAACTTTATGGAATAAATTGAGATTTAAACTGCACGGAGCAAACATGGCGTACTTTTTAATAGAAGACGTTGTTGGAGAATATGTTGATCGACTTTCCCTATTAGAGAAAAACCCAAAAGAATTCGCCAAAGTAATGGAAGCTTTAATTAAATCAAAAGAAACCACAAAGATATTTTTCCCAGGGAGTTTGTAAAGCTACTAAGTAATCATTACGGCGAATGCTATCCTCCAGCTGCCGCACCGTACATAAAACGGTGCTGTTTTAAATACTTATAGGCGGCAAGTATCTGTTTGAATTTTTCTGTTGCGGCCTGTAGTTGATCTTGCGCTAAATCCTGGCCAGCTAATTTATCGGGATGATATTGGCTGGCCAGTTTCTTATAAGCTCGGCGAATTTCCTCCTCAGTCATGCTCGAATTTACGCCAAGTATTTTATAGGCGTTATTCAAGGTTTTATTTTGGACGTTAGGGCCAGTACTTGTGCTCTGAGTGTAGTTAGCATTTTGCTGTTTCGGTCTATTAGGTACTTGGTAAATCGGCTGTTGTTCTGTAGCGGATGGTGCATAGTGCAACGCGAGTTGATCCTGGGTGTAAAGCATCTTTAATAAATGAAACAAAACTACGCTTTTATAACCCAGCTCGCCTGCCAGCCACTGGATAGCATGAAGTTCTTTTTCTACCAAGCCACCATCGGCGCGCGCCATAGTGATTAGATGAACCAGCAAAATCTGCACTAATTTAGGGGTGGTTGTTTGGCGAAATTCTTTAATCACCTGACTCGCGTCAAACTCGGCTTGAGTACCAGACTTAAATAGCGCCAAAGCCTGGCGCTGCTCCGGCTCCGCCAGCTGCATTTTGCGCAAGTGAACTTTCAGACGGTTGATTTCCTGCTGATTAATGGGCTTATCACAATTAGCCACATAGCCCAGTAGGCTGAAAACGGCCTTTAAAAAAGCATCGCGAAGAAGTTGGCGCTTGTCGGACATGAAGGCAAATTTCCCATTCAGGGGAATTGTGCCCCTGGGCCAAGGCTACTTAAGTACCGGTAAAAGGGCCGCTTAAGTACCAGTAAGAAGGCGACTCAAGTATCAGCAAGATGCCCTTAAGCTTAGCCGGAATTGGCGCTGGGGTAATCAAACCGGCAGCGCTGTCTTATCCACTGGTGACTTAAGCACAAACGAGGAGTGCACGCCGCTCACACCCTCAATGCGGGTCAGCTTTTGCAGCAAAAACTGCTGGTAGGCGTCCATGTCTTTAACGATAACTTTCAATAAATAATCTGCCGACTGGCCTGTAATCAGGTGGCATTCGAGCACTTCGGGGTAGCTGTTGATCAGGGTTTCAAAGGTGTCGAAGCGGTCGGGGGTGTGTTTGTCCATGCTGATCTGGATAAAGGCCATCAAGGTCAGGCCCAGCTTGCGCGCGTTGAGCAGGGCGACATAGCCGTCGATCAGGCCGGATTCCTCCAAAGCGCGCACCCGGCGCAGGCAGGGGGAAGGAGAGAGGCTGATGCTGTCGGCCAGCTCCTGGTTGGAGATACGGCCGTTGGCCTGCAGGGCTTCGAGGATAAGTTTGTCGTAGCGGTCGAGTTCCATAGCGTCATTCACTGTATAAATTTATATTCGTGCCTGATATTGCGGTTTTAAAGCAATATTATTGCTCAAATAAATCCAAAAGAACAATCTTGGCAATCCTCTGCCAACCCGCTCCCCCTATACTGAGCATCAGCTGATTGAGGGCACAGGGGCCACAAGCCCTGGTGCGGACTTGCTAGCGCCTTACCGGGCAACTGCAAGCTGACTTGGCCTTACCCAGGCCTGGCGACCGA
>CBINKF010000088.1:0-8790 GCA_966251115.1 uncultured Cellvibrio sp. | reverse complement strand
AGCTGGATATCCCCTACCTGGGCGATGATTACCAGTGGAGTTTGGAGTTCAACTATGTGAAGGATCAGGACTCCTCTTTCTGGAAAGACACCTCCCGCGTAGTTGCCGGAACTACCGCCGATGGCGGTCGCAATATCTACAAGAACATTTACACCGGCAGCCTGGCCAATAACTACGATCTGATGCTCACCAACGCCGAAAAAAGTGGTCGCAGTATTATCTGGACCACCAACCTGCGTAAGGATTGGGACAATGGTGTACACCTTAATACCGCCTACACCCATCAGGACATTACCGACGTTAACCCGGGCACCAGCTCGACCGCCAGCTCCAACTACCAGTACAACGTCGCCATCAACCGCAACGATGAACTGCTCGGCACCGCCTACTACCAGGTAAAACATCGCCTGGTACTCAACCTGGGCTATACCGCGCAATGGTTTGGCGATAACGACACCAAGTTCAATCTCTATGTCGAGCGCCGCTCTGGTCGCCCCTTTAGCTGGACAATGGGCGCCTACAACGACAACGACCTGGGCGACCAGCGCGACTTTAGCAACAGCGATGTCTACCTGCCTTACATACCTACAGGCGCCGACGACGCCAACGTCGATTGGGCCAAGAGCGATTGGCCCAATGCAGCTACCGCCGCGGAAAAATATGCACAGATGCAAGCGCTGATTAATGCCGCTGGCCTGGAAAGCTACGCCGGCGGCTACGCGCCAAAATACTCGGCCTATCAGCCCTGGGTTACCGATATGGATTTGAGTATTCAACAGGAATTGCCGGGCTTCGCCGCCGGCCACAAAGCCACGATTTATCTCACCATCAACAACCTGCTCAACCTGATTGATAAGGACAAAGGCCAGGTGCGCCGCATGGAGTACCCACAACAAATTCTGTGGGATTACGACATTAACGCCACTACCGGCCAGTACCAAATCGACCAGCGTTTTGGTGGCAGCAACACCAAAAACTGGAGCGAATACATCCCCGAGCTATCCACCTGGCGCTTGAAGTTAGGCGTTCGCTACGACTTTTAATGCGCAGATCGCAGCAAATTTTCCCCAGCTGGTTTTAGCGGGCACAAACAAAAAAGCCCAATCAAAACCCACCGCATTTTTTACCAGAAATGCGGTGCGGGGAAACTCGGCCTTGAAAAGGAGTTTGTCATTTTCAGGGCCGCTAAACGCGCGCCGTTAAGCCAGTGAATTGCGTGGCAAGGGAGGAGGTTAAGCACAGGAACAAGCGTCACATGGGTTAGCGGTTGCGCAAGCAACCACCAAACCAGGAGTTACCCTAATGAATAAGTTAATCTTCGCGTTTGTTTCACTTTGTTTGTTTACAGCCGCTGGCGCCCAGGCTGCCAATTGCGTGTACGGCTGTCCCACGGGCAAATCCGGCCAACAGGTTACCCGCTCTATTTACACTCTCAATAACAACGCCACCACCAAGTTTGCCGACTGGGTTGCCTATCACGTCACCACATCGACTATCGACGGCCCATCGCGCACACGCACCTGGAAAGCCGACCCGTCAATTGCCGCAGGCAACACCCTGGAACCGGCAGATTACAATGGCGCGGCAGCGGCTTTAGGAACTGACCGCGGCCACCAGTGCCCACTGGCGTCCTTTAGCAACACCAGCGACTGGGCCACCACCAATTACCTGTCCAACATCACTCCGCAAGCGGCCAACCTCAACCAGGGCCCCTGGGCGAAATTGGAAAACGCCGTGAGAACTTATGTGCGCACCGGCCAGGATGTTTACGTGGTAACTGGCCCATTATACGAGTGGTATTTCGGCTCGCTGCCCGGCGCTGACGAGTCACACGTCATTCCCTCTGGCTACTTCAAAGTGGTAATTACCGACGTCAACGGTTGGGTTGAAGCATCCGCTTTTATCATGGAGCAGGATTCAGGCCGCAGCGATAACTACTGCAACAAAGAAGTGACTATCGACGAAGTGGAACTGCGCGCTGGCCTCAACATTATGCCCAGCCTGCCCAGCACCAAAGTCAACGCCGTAGAGGGCCACACCGGCGGCCTCTCTAGTCAATTGGGCTGCTAAACCGCCCTTGGGTTGCGCCGCGGCCCGCGTAAAAAAACCATCGCCTAGTATTTTATGAGCAGTGATGTGCAACTGGTTGAGCGGGCCTGCCCGCTCTTTTTTATTGGTGCCCACCACGCCAAATGCTTGTACTCCCCCGGCCTGGGGTGTAGCGTCTGCTTTTCGTCATCACTCACCTGGAGCTAAACCTATGGGCAATCCAATTGGCTGGTTTGAAATTTATGTAGACGACATGGCGCGCGCCAAAACTTTTTACGAGGCCGTATTTTCCGCAAAATTGGAAAAACTCGCCAGCGGCGATCTGGAGATGTGGGCCTTCCCCGGTGAGATGAACAGCTACGGCGCGCCCGGCGCCTTGGTATGCATGCCCGGCTTCTCCGCCGGCCGCAACAGCGTGCTGGTGTACTTTAGCTGTAATGACTGCGCCAGCGAGGCCGCCAAGGTAAAAGCCAACGGTGGCAAAATCGAAAAAGAAAAATTCTCCATCGGCCAATACGGCTTTATCGCCCTCGCCTACGACACCGAAGGCAATATGATTGGCCTGCATTCTATGCAGTGATTGCACCCGCAGAAACAACAAAGGCTCCGCATTGGAGCCTTTGTTGTTTTACAACACGCAACTGTTAGCTAAACAAGCCCCGGAAAAATAATTTAATGCTGTCCCACAAACGAGCGAAAAAGCCGGCTTGCTCTACCGGTTGCAGTGCAACTATGGGTTCGTTCACGATGGTTTGACCATCGAGGGTAACGGTGAGATTACCAAGTTCCTGGCCAGCAGCAATCGGCGCCTTAATGGTTTCGTTAATTTGCATTTGCGCCTGCATACCCTGCTCGCGGCCGATCGGCAGCGTGAGGGTGATGTCTTTAGCCAGGCCCAGGTGCACCTGATCCGTTTTACCGGCCCAGACACGCTGTACGCTCAGCTCTTGCCCGGCTTTGTAAAGCGGCATGGTCTGGTAGTAGCGGAAGCCGTATTCCAATAATTTTTGCGTCTCGTTGGCGCGTGCGCTTTCGCTGTTGGTGCCCATAACGGCGGCAATCAAGCGGGTTTTTTCGCGCTTGCCACTGGCTACCAGGCAAAAACCGGCTGCATCGGTGTGACCGGTTTTTAAACCATCGATAGATGGATCGCGAAACAGCAGCAGGTTGCGGTTGGGCTGACGGATATTGTTGTAATGGAAATATTTTTCCGAATAGATTTCGTAGTGTTTGGGGTGATCCTTAATAATCGCGCGCGCGAGTATTGCTAAATCTTTGGCGGTGGTTAAATGGCCTTCGGCGGGCCAGCCGGTGGCGTTTTCAAAATGGGTGCTGGCCATGCCCATGCGCGCGGCGGTCTGGTTCATCAGGTTAACGAAAGAATCTTCGCTACCCGATACATATTCAGCCAATGCCACAGTGGCGTCATTGCCCGATTGCACGATCACGCCGCGCAGCAGGTCGATTACCGGCACCTCAGTGCCCTCGCGCACGAACATGCGCGAGCCGCCCATTTTCCAGGCTTTAACGCTAATGGGCACCATATCGTTTTCGGTGATCTGGCCTTTTTCAATAGCATCTGCCACCAAATAGCTGGACATCATTTTGGTCAGGCTTGCGGGCGGCAGCTGCTGGTCCGCATTTTTTTCTACGATGATGCTACCGGTGGTGGCATCCACCAAAATATAAGCCGAGGCAGCCAGCTGTGGCGCCTCGGGGATAATGACCGGTTTGGGCTGGGCAGCTACGGCGCCAGGTGTTGGTGTGGGCAAGCTTGAACTTGGCAGGGTTGAGCTGGGCAGCGTCGATGTGGGGAGGTTTGTCGAGGTTTGTGCGATCGACACTGTTGATGCCAGCACCAGCGCAGCAACCAGAAGCTTTTTAATCATGGGATTTATTAACACCTTTAGAGTTTGTTTTCGCGGCGCGCGGCGGCGCCGACAAAAAAATAAAAAAATCGCGTGACAAATTGTAACAGCAAAGTCTGTACTGAAACCAAACCTGTGCCTGTGGGGCTGTAAAATTTTAATAAACATCGACCGCGCAAAAAGTGATGTTTTCCCCGGGAAAAACACCATTTTTTATCTCTGCTTAGGGTGCTTCGCCTACTGGTAGACGACGTGGGCTTCGGTGATATTGATGCGCGCCAACTGATCGCGCGCAGTTTGCAAGCTGTTAGCGTCCTTGAACGGCCCCAAGCGCACGCGGTGGATAACTTTGGGGGCAGTGGCCGAGGCGAGCACTACAGGAATGGTTAGTTGCGCGCGCAAACTATTGGCAAATTGCAAGGCGGAATCCCGGTTGGCAAAAGCGCCCACTTGCAGATAGGTGCCGGGGGGCAGCGCCGATTCCACTTGCGCCACGGCCTTAACTTCGGCTTTGCGCGGCACTGCCGGTGCATCATTGGGCAGGGCGATTTCCACGTCGACCAAGGCCGTGCCGGTTTTATTGATACCTATGCGCTGTGCGGCGGCATAGCTTAAATCGATGATGCGCCCAGAGTGAAACGGGCCGCGATCATTCACCCGCACCACCACGGTTTTGCCATTGCTGAGGTTGGTCACCCGCACATAGGAGGGAATCGGCAGGGTTTTGTGGGCGGCGGTCATGGCGTACATATCGTAAATTTCGCCATTGGAGGTGTGGTAGCCGTTGAACTTGTTGCCATACCAGGAGGCGTAGCCGCGCTCCTTGTAGGCGGTTTCATCCTCAATCAGGTGATAGGTTTGGCCGAGCACGGTGTAGGGGTTTTTATTGCCGGCAGAAGTGCGCACCTCGCGCTTGGGTACGGCATCGGGAATAGCCGACAAATCCGGCTCCACCTTCGGCCCAAAATCCTTGTCGTGCTCATAGCGCCCGCGATTCTCCCCCTGCTGCTCCTTGCCACCCGGCCTGGGGCCATTGTGATCGCAGGCCACCAGCAAAAACGCCGATAGCAACCACAGGGCCAGATGGCCCGTGCGGGGGAGAGGCTTGTGCATTTATTTAACTCCCGAGTGTTTAGCTGCCCTTATTTGTTGGCTGAGTTGATACACCGCCATGGCGTACATGGGGCTGCGGTTGTAACGCGTAATCACGTAAAAATTGCCAAAACCCAACCAGTGCTCCAGGCCCTTGTCGCCATCAAACTCCAAAGCCAGCGCCGGAGTGGATGCACTGACGTGGCTGGCCGGGATAAGGCCCAGCTTTTTCCAGTCGGCCAAGGGGGTTTGGGGTGGTTGAATCTCGTTAAATACCGGCGCCTGCTTTTTGGGGTGATAGCCCGCCTTGACCGTGACCGGCTTGCCCGCTTGCCAGCCGTGCGCTTTAAAGTAGTTGGCGACACTGCCGATGGCATCGATGGGATTCTCCCAGATATCGGCATAGCCATCGCCGGTAAAGTCCACCGCAAACTTGCGATAGCTGGAGGGCATAAACTGGCCAAAGCCCATGGCACCAGCGTAGGAGCCTTTAAATTTTGCCGGGCTCTGGTCGTGCTCGCGGCTCAGCACCAAAAAGTTTTCCAGTTCACTGCGAAAAAAAGGCGCGCGCGGGGGATAGTCGAACGCCAGGGTGGTGAGCGCATCCAGCACATAGTAGCCACCGGCATTTTTGCCATAGTTGGTTTCCACCCCAATGATAGCGACGATAATTTCGGGTGGTACACCGTAAACCTTTTCCGCTTTGACCAGAGCGGCCTGGTTGGCCTTCCAAAACTCCACGCCGCGGGTTACCCGCAGCGGCTGGATAAAGATGGGGCGATACTCCTTCCAGGTTTTGGTTTTTTCCGCCGGGCGCGACATGGCATCAAGAATCGCCTGCTTTTTTTCCGCCTGTTTTAACCAGGTGCGCACTTCTTCGGGTTTAAAACCGTGCTTTTTCACCATTTCATCCACAAACCCGGCAGCCAGGGGATGCTGGCTGTAATCGGCCCTGGCCAACTGAGCCAGGGGCATTTGGGCAGAGGCACCTAACACCAGTGCCAGCAGCTGGGTTTTGCAGCGGGAGAGAATCAACTTCATATTACCTCTAACTTATTACAGCGATGCCTGGCATCAGGATTGGGGCGTCATCACCCGTTTTTTCTCGGTGGCTATAGCCATGAGTATGCCAAAGCCAGCGAAGAGCACGACTATGGCCGTGCCGCCCTGGCTGATAAGCGGCAGGGGTACACCCACCACCGGCAACATCCCCGAAACCATGCCCATGTTGACAAAACAATAGACAAAAAACGTAGTGCTGATGCTCGCCCCCAGAAGCCGACCAAACGCATCCTGGGAGCCCAGCGCAATCATCAGGCCGCGACTGATTACCAGGGTGTAAACCGACAACAGCGTCAGCACCCCGAGCAGGCCAAACTCCTCCGACATCACCGCAATAATAAAGTCGGTATGACCTTCGGGCAGGAAATCCAGGCGCGATTGGGTGCCCTGC
This sequence comes from uncultured Cellvibrio sp., assembly GCA_966251115.1. Classification (GTDB taxonomy): domain Bacteria; phylum Pseudomonadota; class Gammaproteobacteria; order Pseudomonadales; family Cellvibrionaceae; genus Cellvibrio. The sequence continues at coordinate 2,328 of CBINKF010000088.1, read as the reverse complement.
ATCCAGCCTTTACCCGAGAGCCCGCCCGAGCCTATCGCGGTTTTGGATTGAATAATATTCCAGCCGGTACCCAGGCGATCCTGTTCCGGGTCGAGCATGGTAATCACCCGCTGGCGCTGGTAGTCGTGCAACATAAAATGCCAAATGGGGTAGAGACTGGCGAGGAAAAGTGCCAGCGCCACCAGTATGTAGCGCCACTGCAAGCCGGCGTAAAAGATCACCAAAATACCCGAGGTAGCCACCAGAATTGCCGTACCCAGATCTGGCTGCTTGATAATCAGCGCACTGGGAATGGCCACCAACGCCAGGGAGATCACCACGTGCTTGAAGCGCGGCGGCATAAAGCGGCGCCCCAGATAGGCCGCCAGCGTCATGGGCATGGCCAGTTTCATAATCTCCGCTGGCTGAAAGCGAAACCCGCCGAACCCCAGCCAGCGCTGTGCACCTTTGGCGCCTATTCCAACCACCAGAACCAAAACCAGCAGCACTACCCCTATGGTATAGGCAAAGGGCGCCAGGCGCCGGAACACCTCCACCGGCACCTGGGCCACTAAAAACATAGTGACATAGGCGATGGCGAAGAAAACGCCCTGGCGTTTAACGCTGTTAATGTCGTGACCGCTGGCGCTGTAGAGCACTATTAAGCCCATAACACTCAGCGCCAGCAGCAAGCCAAGTAGAAAAAAATCTATGTGCAGCCGCTCCGCCAGCCGATCGCGGCGGCGAAAGCCTGGCCCTGCTTCAGGCATACGGCGCAGGAAATCTTGTCTGGTCATGGGGAACCTGTCTTTGGGTGCGCAGTGCCAGGCTTGGTAGCCGCTGGCGCCTGACGCGATTTTATATAGGTGTTCAAGCGATCAATAATCGCCTGGGGATGATAGCCAATCGGTGGCACCGGGTCGCCCATGCGGATGTAGTATTGATGGAAATAGGCGTCAAACACATAGCGGGCTATGGGCCCGGCAGCGGTGGAGCCGTGCTCGCCGTTCTCGACAATAATGGCTATGGCGATTTGCGGATCGTCCAGCGGGGCAAAGGCAATAAACAAGGCGTGGTCGCGGTGGCGCTCGATCAATGCCGCCGCATCGTATTTGGTGCCCTGGGGAATGCCCACCACCTGGGCCGTACCCGACTTGCCAGCCATAGCGTAATCGGTCTTGACACTCAGGGTTTTACCCGTGCCGCGGCCATCGGGACGCATGACTTCGGCCATACCGGCGTAAACGGCATCCCAGTTACTGGGCGCCAAATCCACCTCATCTTCCACCACAGGCGCCACCGGCTCGGAACCTATGGCCTTAACCAGCTGCGGGCGCATGCGTTTGCCGTGATTGGCGATGGTCGCCGCCATAACCGCCAGTTGCAGCGGAGTGGTCAGTACAAAACCCTGCCCAATGGACATGTTTACCGTGTCGCCCGGATACCAGGCCTGGCCTTTTACGGCGCGCTTCCACTCGCGCGAAGGCCAGATACCCGAGCGCTCGTTGGGAATATCTATGCCGGTTTTTTCACCCAGACCGAAGAGCGGACCGAACTCGGACATGTGATCTATCCCCATGCGCACCCCCAGGTCGTAAAAATAAACGTCACAGGACTCCGCAATAGCGCGGGTCAGGTTTACCCGCCCATGGCCGCCGCGCTTCCAGTCGTTGTAGGGGCGATCCACCCCTGGCAGCCGATAAAAACCCGGGTCAAAAATCGTTCTATCGGGATCGGTTAAACCATAGTGCAGGCCCGCCAGGCCCATCATCGGCTTTACCGTCGAACCAGGCGGATACTGGCCCTGGAGAAAGCGGTTGATCAGGGGCGTATCGGGCGATTCGTTAAGTGCCTTGTACTCCTGATAACCAATTCCGGTTACAAACAGGTTGGGATCAAACCCCGGATTGCTCACCGCCGCCAGAACGCCGCCGGTTTTCACCTGAATGGCGACTACCGCGCCGCGCCGCCCCTGCAGGGCCGCCGCGGCTGTCTCCTGGATATCCGCATCCAGGTAGAGCGTCAGGTCCTTACCCTGGTGCGGGTCCACTTTATCGAGCACTCGCATAACCCGCCCGGAGGCGTTGGTTTCGACGTTCTGGCTGCCAACCTCGCCCAGCAGCAGCTCCTCGTAACTTTTTTCGATACCTATCTTGCCGATAGAGTGGGTGCCCGAGTAGCGCTGTACCTGCTCCTCGGTAAAACTTTGCAACTCGCGTTCGTTAATGCGACTGGTGTAGCCGAGCACATGGGCAAAGAGATCGGCACGCGGGTAATTGCGCACCAACTCCGCCTCCACCTCCACACCATCGAGCAGGTGCTGGTTAACCGCCAAACGCGCGATCTCCT
>CBINKF010000087.1:0-8889 GCA_966251115.1 uncultured Cellvibrio sp. | reverse complement strand
TATACAACGCGCACATTGGAATTTTGGGTTTGCGGGCGATCCAGGTCATCAATCAATAACTTGAGGCGCTGGCGAGTCATATCATCGCCATTGAGCACCACCGCATTGATTCGCTTGTCAGCCACTATCACTGCCGGAGAGTTGGATGAACCGCGGTTGGGGTCCGGCTTTTCCAGTTGGGTCAGCATAGCCACTATGTCCGAGGCATTGGCGTAGCGCAGTTGCACCACGTCAGTTTCGGTCACACCAATAGTATCCAGTTGCTTGACCAGATCATTCATGCGCGCCACGTTGGCGCGGGTGTCGGTGATGATGAGCGCATTGCTGGGCTCATAAGTCGTCAGGTGGCCGTACTGCGGGACCAGGGGCCGCAGCGCCGCAAGAATTTTGGCTGCGCTGGTATTTTTGAGCGGGATAACCTGGGTGATGTAGAGGTCATCCTTGGTGGTAACGGTCTTCTCGGTGGGTATCGCCATATTGCGCGCATCGCGGTTGGCAATAATGCGCACTATATTGCCGCTTTCTACCGCGGTAAAACCGTAGATATCGAGGGACGCCAGGAACAGCTCATACAACTCTTTAGCATTGAGCGGTTTGGAGTTGATGACCTTGATAGGGCCGCGCACCTTAGGGTCGATAATAATAGTCTTGCCGGTGGCACCGGCCATAAACTTGATGACTTCCTGAATATCCGAGTCGTTAAAGTTGACTGTCCAGGTTTGCTCATTGGGCTTGGCGGCGTCTGCCGGTGCCTGCGCCAACGCCAGGGAACCTGCACCCATCAAGGCCACAAACACCAGGCCTTTGAGCATCTTATTGTTGGGACCATTAAACCGGTTCACTAGGCAACCTCACTTCAGTTGAGCACTACATCGAGATTAATTACGGAGCCGCCACGGCGAATTTCAAGATTGGCGGAGGTGGCGTTACTCATGTTTTTATAAATTTCCATAATTTTGCCGGGGCTGGTGAGCGGCACACCATTTACAGCAGTCACTATGTCATCGGTTTGCAAACCGAGTGAATTAAACATTTCGGCATTGCGCCCGGGGCGAATTTTGTAACCCACCACCTGGCCGTTTTCGCGGTAAATACTCATGGCAACCACATCCGCCAGGGTCTTGCCCATTTCCGCCATGCGCGGGTCCTGACCCGCGCCGGGTGTCGGCCCCTCTTCACGCACCGGATGCGGGGGAGCCTGCTGGAAGGGCGGCTTGCCGTAGCCGGCTGTGCGCATATCGGTTTGTGGTGGCGCGGCATAACTGGATGCAATTTTCGGCGCGTTGGGGTCGTCCTTAAACAGCCACAGGGACTCGTAGTGGCCGCCGTTATTGAGGATGACACGCACATCCATCACCTTGGCGAGCGTGACGTTATTGCCCACCGGCAACTTGTCGCCTATGGCGTAGACATCCGCCTTGTCGCCCGATGAGATCACGGCGCGCGCCGCAGAGTCATCATTACTGGCCAAAACACCGCGCAGCACCAGATTAAGCTGGGTATCTGTAGCTTCATTCTCGATGGTATTGGTTACTTCCGGAGCGGCAGTCGCCTCGATCACGGGGGCAGAACCAAAAGGGGTGAGGTTTTTTAACTGCTCCAGATTAACCGCCACGCCTGGAGCGCTGGCACCGCCAGAAGCACTGCTGGGCGGCAAAGCGGTAACTGCCGGGGGGGGATTTGCGGACTGGGGACCAGTAGCCAGACCAGGTGAGCGAGACTGTGACACAGCCAAATCAGCAACAACAGACTAATAAGCCACTGCCACCCTTTTAACGGCACCAGTTTGAGCTGGGCCAGCAGGCGGTTTAGCGTTTGCTCCAACTGGGCACTGCGCTGCTGAAGGGCAGCCGCCGAAGATTGGGGCGTCTGTGATGAAGTCGCTGACATGGGTTTTGAGTAAATCCTTTGAGCTGATCAAATGGCCGCGGCGCGCAGGTTTTCAGCGCAACAGATCCGGCCAGAGCAATTCAGCACTCAATCTTAGTTATTAAGCTTAGTGCGTTATGTTTATCAAAGCCGCCGGATTGTACTCTATCGCTATAAAAAATGTGAAATAAGGCGGCAAGACTGAGACCTGGCCGGCGTTTGACCAGTGAAACACGCCTTATTGACTCTAAACAAGGGGACAAATTGCATCAGAAAAGGAGATTTTTAGCCCATAAAACAAAAAAACCCTGATGACGGAGGGGTGTCATCAGGGCTTTTTTCAGGATGCGAGCCTTGCCTTGGTAGAGATCAGCGATTCCGTGAGTGTCCTTGCTGGGGGGCCATTTCCTATAACCTTTCCGTAATAAAGCCATTATTGTTGAGCGAGACGTCAGATAATAGTGGCGTTTGTCTGTAAGTTTTGTAGGAAATATCTCACAAGCCCTGCCCCAACCGGGGACGAATTTTCCGCCTATAAGCCGTCGGCCGAGAGTATAATTGCCAGCTTTTACCTCCGGCGAACTCCCCCCTATGGCAAGCAAGAAGAAACCCCTCGACTTCGAACAGTCGCTCAACAGCCTGGAAGCCCTGGTCAACCGTATGGAACAGGGCGATATGACACTGGAAGAATCGCTCAAAGCCTTTGAGGAAGGTATTGCCCTGACCCGCGAATGCCAGGCGCGCCTGGCCAGCGCCGAACTGCAGGTAACCAAACTGATCGAGCAGCAGGGCGAACTGCAACTTACGCCCTTTGAAAGCGACGATGAGGGAGCCTGATTTTGGATTTCCCCGATTACGCCCGCCACTGCCGCACCCGCGTTGAAACCAGCCTCGAGCTGTTTTTCCCGCAGGGTCAAGATCCGACCGCGCTGCGCGCCGCCATGCGTTACAGCCTGTTTAATGGCGGCAAACGGGTGCGCCCGGTGCTGGCCTATGCCGCCGCCCAAACAATTAGGCCGGGGCTGGATTTGACCCTGATTGACCCGGTTGCTGCCGCACTGGAATGCCTGCACGCCTACAGCCTGGTGCATGACGACCTGCCCGCCATGGACGACGACGACCTGAGGCGCGGCCAACCCACCTGTCACATCGCCTTTAACGAGGCAACTGCCATACTCGCCGGTGACGGCTTGCAGGCCCTCGCCTTTGAACTGCTGAGCCAGGCGCCGCTCGCGCCCGAGACACGCATCCAACTGGTGCAACTCCTGGCCAAGGCCTCCGGCGCCGAGGGCATGGTTTTAGGTCAGGCCATAGATCTGGCTGCGATCGACAAACACCTGGACTTGGCACAGCTGGAAAACATGCACCGGCATAAAACCGGAGCATTAATTCGCGCCAGCGTCGCCATGGGTGCCACCGCCGCCGCCGCCAGCCAGGCGCAGCTGAAGGCGCTCGATGCCTATGCCGCCGCCATAGGCCTGGCGTTCCAGGTGCAAGACGACATTCTCGATGTAGTCGCCGACACTGCCACCCTGGGCAAGCAACAGGGCGCCGATATAGCGCGCAACAAACCCACCTATGTGGCCCTGCTGGGCCTGGAAGGCGCGCGCGCCAAGGCCGCCGAACTACACGCCGAGGCTCTGACCGCCCTGGTCGAGTTTGGCGAGCACGCCACCCCCCTGCGCCAACTGGCAACTTACATAGTTGAACGCGGAAACTAATCCGCTGCGCGTGCCGGGGCGATTGGAAATTAATCACCCCGGCACCGCCGCAAACCTAGGAAATTGACACCCGGCCACCTACAATGGCCGACCGCAGATGAAAATTTGATGACTCAAATACCAATGTATAACGAAATCCCCACCAGCCGCCCGCTGACGCCGCTGCTCGACAGCATAGATTCGCCTGCCGAATTGCGCGCCCTGAGCGAAAAGCAGTTGCCACAGCTGGCCGATGAGTTGCGCGCGTTTTTGTTATACAGCGTCGGCCAGACTGGAGGGCATTTCGGCGCCGGCCTGGGGGTCGTCGAGCTGACCATCGCCCTGCACTACGTTTACGAGACACCGGATGACCGCCTGGTGTGGGACGTGGGCCATCAGACCTATCCGCACAAAATTCTCACCTCGCGCCGCGAGCGCATGAGCAGTATTCGCCAGGCCGAGGGTTTGTCGGGCTTCCCCAAGCGTGAAGAGAGCGAGTACGACACCTTTGGCGTGGGCCACTCCAGCACCTCCATCAGCGCTGCCCAGGGTATGGCCATAGGCGCCAAAATGTCTGGTTCCGAGCGCAAGGTGGCGGCGATTATTGGCGATGGCGCCATGACTGCGGGCATGGCCTTTGAAGCCCTCAACCATGCTGCCCACACAGCCACCGATATGCTGGTGGTGCTCAACGACAACAACATGTCCATCTCGCCCAATGTCGGCGGTTTCTCGACCTATTTATCGAAAATCTGGGCGAGCAAGTTTTACAACTCGCTGCGCGAAGGCAGCAAGCACGTGCTGGAAAAAATCCCGCCCGCGTGGGAGTTTGCCAAGCGCACCGAAGAGCACTTTAAGGGGTTTATGTCGCCCGGCACCCTGTTCGAGGAGATGGGTTTCAACTATGTAGGCCCTATCAATGGCCACGACCTGGGTGATCTGGTGCGCTGCCTGCGCAACCTGCGCGACATCAAAGGCCCCAAGCTGCTGCATGTGATCACCAAAAAAGGCAAGGGTTTTGAGCCGGCCGAACTGGACCCGGTGGGCTATCACGCACTCAATAAAATCGAGCCCAAAAAAGCCAGCATAGGCGCAGTGGACGCCCCCAAAAAACTCAAATACCAGGAGGTCTTTGGACGCTGGCTGTGCGATATGGCCGCCCAGGACGAGAGGCTAGTAGGCATTACCCCCGCCATGTGCGAGGGCTCGGGCATGGTGGAGTTTGCGCGCGATTTTCCCGAGCGCTTCTACGATGTTGCCATCGCCGAACAGCACGCGGTCACCCTGGCCGCCGGCATGGCCTGCGAAGGGCAAAAGCCGGTGGTGGCAATTTACTCCACCTTTTTACAGCGCGCCTATGATCAACTAATTCACGACGTGGCTTTGCAAAATCTCGACGTGACCTTTGCCATAGACCGCGCCGGTTTAGTCGGTGAAGACGGCCCCACCCATTCCGGCAGTTTTGATATCAGTTTTTTGCGCTGCATCCCCAATATGGTAATAGCCGCCCCCAGCGACGAAAACGAATGCCGCCAACTGCTCTACACCGCCTACCAATATCCCGGCCCGGCGGCCGTGCGCTATCCGCGCGGCACAGGTACAGGGGTGGCGATGGCAAAGACCATGACCGCCCTGCCGCTCGGCAAGGGCCTGCTAAAACGCGAAGGCAAACAGGTGGCGCTGCTCTGCTTTGGCACCCTGCTGCCAATGGCCCAGCAAGTGGCCGAACAGCTGGGCTACAGCCTGTGCGATATGCGTTTTGTTAAACCCCTGGATACCGCATTAATCGAGCAGATGGCCGCCAGCCACGAGCTGCTGGTGACGCTGGAGGAAAACGCCATCGCCGGCGGCGCGGGCAGTGCGGTGTGCGAACACCTCAACCGCCGCGCGCTGGCCACACCAGTTTTGCAACTGGGTTTTGCCGACGAATTTGTCGAGCACGCCAGCCAAAAGCAACAGCTGGCCAGCCAGGGGCTGGATGCCAAATCCATTGGCGACAGTATTCACCAGCGTTTAAACAGCCCCGCCGCCGATACTAAACTGGCCGCACGCTAAGTCGCCTGCTATAAGCCTAAAGACATTTTTGATTTATCTGCGAGGAGCGTTTTACCTTGTCATCCTCTAAAGCTGATCACTCCCAGGGCCTGCTGCTATTTCGCCTGCACAACCAGCAGCTGTTCGGCCTGGGCACCCTCAAGATCCAGGAGCTGGTGCCCTATCAACCCGTAACCCCCATGGTGAATCAACAGGCCAGCATTCTGGGCGCGCTCAACATCCGCGGCCAGACCATGCCCATCGTCGATATAGCCGCTGCCGTGGGCAAAGCCCCCACCCCCAAAGCTGATTTGGATAAAAGCTTTATCATAGTCACCGATGTGCAGCGCCAAAAAGTGGGCTTTTTGGTGCGCCAGATCGAGCGCATCGCCGACGCCAACTGGCGCGATATAAGCGCGCCGGATAAATTTTTAGGCCACAGTATTTTTATTACCGGCGTCACTCGCGTCGACGATCAACTGGTGCAGCTGCTGGATGTGGAGGTGATTATGGCGCGGCTTTTTCCGCTCGACCCCTCCAAGGCCACCGCCACCATTACCGATATTGAACGCGAGCGCCTGCGCCCCATGCGCATACTCCTGGTGGATGATTCGCGCACCGCGCGCAAGCAGTTGAGCGACTCACTCGATGCTATCAATGTCTCCTACCAGGTGACGGATAATGGCCAGCTGGCGCTGGAGATAATGCGCAGCGCCGCGGCCGAAGGCCGGCCAGTGGATATTTTGGTCAGTGATATTGAAATGCCCGGGCTCGATGGCTACGAGCTGGCCTTTGCCGTGCGCGACGATAAAAAGCTCGCCGGTGCCTACATCATTTTGCACACCTCACTCTCCAGCAGCATCAGCGTCAGCCAGGCGCGCCAGGTGGGTGCCGACGAGGCCCTCACCAAATTCGATGCGCGTGAACTTATCGACGGCATGCTACGCGGCGCCAGCAAAAAAGCCTGAATAGCGCTAAATTCCCTCACCCCTGGACAGATTCCCGTGCAAGATCAAACACCCTGGACAGCCGTCAGCTGAGCCACCCCTGGCTCAAACCGCTCCACCAAAAAATCAATAAACAAACGCACCTTGGGCGCCAAGTGGCGCTGCTGCGGGTAGACCACCCAGATGCCCATCTGCGGGAAACTAAACTCATCCAGCACCGATACCAGGCGGCCGCTGGCGAGATGGGCATCCACGTAGTAATCCGGCAGCTGTGCCAGGCCCAGGCCCTTGAGCGCCGCATCCAGCAGCGCCGGGCCGGAGTTGGCCTGCCAATTGCCGCGCACCTGCAGATCCTTGCGCAGGCCGTTGTGGCTCAGCAGCCAGTAGCCGCGGCTGCCGAGCAGGCAGTTGTGCCGCTCCAGGTCGGTGAGGGTTTGCGGCGCGGCGACGCGCGCCAGATACTCGGGCGAGGCGACTATGTATTCGCGCCTGTCACACAGGCGCTTGGCCACCAGGGTGGACTCGCGCAGCACGCCCATGCGCACCCCCAGATCAAAACCCTCCTCCACCAGATCCACCTGGCGATTGCTGAAGTACATGCTCACTTTCACCTGCGGGTAGCGCAGCTGAAAGTCGTTGACCATGGGCGCTATGTAATTGTCGCCAAAGGTGGCCGGGGCGGTGATTTTGAGCAGGCCGGCGGGCAGCCCCTGGTGCTGGTGCAGCTGCGCCTCGGCGTCGCGCACCCCATCAAACAGCTGGCGGCAGCTCTGGTAGTAGATGCTGCCCGCCTCGGTCAGGCTAATCTGGCGCGTGGTGCGATACACCAGCTGGGTGCCCAGCTGCTGCTCCAGCTGGCCGATCAGGCGGCTGACATGGGAGCTGGATACCTGCAGCTGGCCGATCAGGCGGCTGACATGGGAGCTGGATACCTGCCACTATTTTAACCGATAAAACTGCCCTGGCGAATCACTTCGACAAAGGCCTCTACCCGCTCCCAATGACGCACATCCGGCTCCTCAAGTCTCAAAGATTATTGCTGTATGACAACAATTAAGTGCTTTTTAAGGCACTTATTGCAACAGGGAAGCCAGTCTACACTTTTATCCCCCATAAAAAGCACAGTTAACTGCGCCGTTACTCCCTACATGGTACCCAGAGGACCAACCTATGAAATCCCGCGCCGCTATAGCCCTGGCCCCAGGCAAACCCCTGGAATTGGTAGAAATTGATGTCGAAGGCCCCAAAAAGGGCGAGGTTCTGGTGCGCATAGTCGCCACCAGTGTCTGTCACACCGATGCCTATACCCTGTCGGGCGCTGACCCTGAGGGCGTCTTCCCGGCGAGTCTCGGCCCCGAGGGCGCCGGTCTTGTGGAGGCGGTGGGCGAGGGGGTTACCAGCCTGGCGGTGGGCGATCATGTGATCCCGCTGTACACCGCCGAGTGCCGCCAGTGCAAATTCTGCCTGTCGGGCAAAACCAACCTGTGCAGCTCGGTGCGCGCCACCCAGGGCAAGGGATTGATGCCCGATGGCACCAGCCGCTTCTCGCTGGAGGGCAAACCCGTGTTCCACTATATGGGCACCTCGACCTTCTCCGAGTACCCGGTACTGCCGGAAGTGTCCCTGGCCAAGGTATCCAAAGCGGCGCCACTGGATAAAATCTGCCTGCTCGGCTGCGGCGTCACTACCGGCATAGGCGCGGTGCTCAACACTGCCAAGGTCACCCCCGACGCCACAGTGGCGGTATTCGGCCTGGGCGCCATTGGTCTGGCGGTGATCCAGGGCGCGGTTATGGCCAAGGCCAAGCGCATCATCGCCATAGATATCAACGAGGATAAATTTGCCCTGGCGCGCGAATTTGGCGCCACCGACTGCGTAAACCCGAAAAGCCACGGCAAGCCCATTCAGGAAGTGATTGTCGATATGACCGATGGCGGCGTGGACTACTCCTTTGAGTGCATTGGCAATGTCAATGTGATGCGCTCGGCGCTGGAGTGCTGCCACAAGGGCTGGGGCGAATCCATCATTATTGGTGTGGCTGGCGCTGGCCAGGAGATCTCCACCCGCCCCTTCCAACTGGTCACTGGCCGGGTTTGGCGCGGCTCCGCCTTTGGCGGGGTAAAAGGCCGCACCGAGCTGCCGGTGTATGTGGATGGCTATATGAATGGCGATATCAAAATCGACCCATTCATCACCCACAATATGCAGTTTGAACAAATCAACGAGGCCTTTGACCTGCTCCACGCCGGCAAAAGCATTCGCACCGTACTCCACTTTTAACGCTCGCCTGGGGAACCACTCATGTCGTCGCTCACCCTGGTCTCTGCCACCAAAAGCTT
>CBINKF010000086.1:0-8918 GCA_966251115.1 uncultured Cellvibrio sp. | reverse complement strand
GGTGCAAGTGTTTGATCACCCCAGCCTTGAGGTGGCGCGCCGCAGCGAAACTGTGCGCTCCGCTTTCGCGCAACTGTGGGGCTGTGATGAGCTGGTGGCCTCCACTGATCGCGTGGGTTTTAATCCGCCGGAAACGGCCCAGTGGAAATTCCCCGGTCCTCCACTGCATTGGGATCTGGATGCGCTAGAGGCGCCGGTTCCTTTTGGCACTCAAGGGTTAATTTATTTAACCGATACCAGCGAAGAGCAGGGCGCATTTAGCTGTGTGCCCGGTTTTCATCACAAAATTGATCAGTGGCTGGCGGGCTATCCCCAAGACCAAGACCCGGCGCAGCAGGATTGGTCGCAGTGGCCGGTTAAGCCCATTGCGGCGCGGGCTGGTGATTTGATTATTTGGCATCAGGCATTGCCCCATGGCCCCAGTGCCAACCGCGCTGCTTATCCGCGTATGGTGCAGTATTTAAATATGTATCCTTGAGTTGGATGCAGAAACAAAAGCCCGACAAACTTTCGCCGGGCTTTTGTTTTTTTGCTGCGGTGAAAATGACTTCATTTATCTGCGAGCTATTTAATTGCAATAGTAGGTATTTTTTCAGAGATTCCCTAAGTTAGTTTACCAAATAGGCCATACCGCTTTCTTTTACTTGGCCTGGTGATTTTCCCGAAGGCTAGTGTGAATTAATTATGGTGAAAAACTATTTAGGTGAGGATTTGTGCGCTTGTATCAGCGAGTGGATATCCTCCAGTTGGCGGCCGCGTGTGTCTATACCGCTATAGGCCAGCAGCAGGGCAAATATCATCAGCGGAAGGGCGATTACTGCTGCGGCGATTGCCAACTGGCCAAATAAGCCGAGTATGCCGCAGGCAGCGCCGAGTATGCCGCCAAACTTGGAACTGGCGGCGACCAGGCCGGCGCCTGTGCCGCGAAAATGAACGGGGTAAATTTCGGCGGCATAGGGAATTAGCATGGCGATAACGCCGCTGGCACTTACCAATAATCCCGCCGTGGCCAGGGTGATCGCCAGGGGCGAATTCAGGTGCAATAATCCCAGCACTAAAAAAACGCCCAGGCTGATAGCAGTCAGTAAAATAAATAACACCAGAGTGCGAATACTGCTCCAGCTGTGATAGAGCCAGATCACGGCCAGTATGCCCGGCAGCGCGATGATGCCGGATTTTGCCAGCAGGCCATTGGCTGATTCCGCGTCCATACCCATATCGCGCAGGTTGCTCGGCAGCCAGAGTAAAAAGCCAAAGTTCACCAGCCCCCAGGCGGTGCCTGTGCCCAACAAGCCGAAGGTCAGGCGGCCGTAGGGGCCGCGCAGTAGCTGCAGCAGTCCTTTGCTGTCCGCTGCCAAAGGCTCGCGCGCCAATTCATCGGCGTCGGTAAATTTAAGTTGGGCGCCAAAGCGGGCAAGTATGGTTGTCGCCTTGGAGGTGAATCCCTGATTGGCGAGGAAGCGCGGTGATTCCGGAATAAAGCGGTTGAGAAAAATTACCAGCAACCCGGTGGGCAGGCCGAGCAGCCAGAGTATGCGCCAGCTAAACAGGGGCTCCAGCAGGGTGGCTGAGCCGGAAGCCAGCAGGTAGCCGGCCGAAGTGCCGAAGCCACCCAGTGCCACCAGCAGCCAGCCGCGGTGGCGGGCGGGGATCATTTCCGCCATCAGGGTGAAGGTGATGGGCAGGAGTCCGCCAGCGGACAAGCCCATCAGAAAACACATAATCAGGTTCCATTCAAAGCTGGGCATGGCGCCGCAGATAGCAGTGCCAATAAACATCAGTGCCGACAACAGAATCGCCGAGCGGCGCCCCATAAGGTCGGCAATACGACCCCAAATCACCGAGCCCAGGGTAGTGCCAGTAAGGGCTACCAGGGCGAGCGTACCCGCCGCTTTTTGCGAGATTCCGTATTCCAGCTTCATCCCCGGCATTACAAAACCCAGAGTTGCCGGTTTCATGACATCTACCGCCACCGCGACTGTGAGCACCGCTACCAACTTCCAGTGCTCCAACTGCAGCGTCCTGCTATCGGAAATGTGAAAGTGCAATTGCTCATGGGCGCTCAGAGGCTCAGGTAGCAGGCGCGGCGCCAGCCCATACCACGCCAATAGCAAGCCGCCGGGAATTAAGCCCATACCGACCAGCATGCTGGTGTCCATGGGCATACCTGCCATCCGATAGCCCATGTCCGCCGCGCAGATAAACATGGGAACATGGGCTAAAACGCCAGCGCAAATGGCCAGGCAACCAAGCCAAAAACTCAGGGGGTGGTGAAAGGTAATGGCTTGGGTGGTCATGGCTTGGGTAGTCATAGATAGCCGCTTCTCAGTACGAGGCGTGCATTTCTACCGGTAGCACAGCGACAGAGCAATCAAAACTCGATAACTTGAATTTATTAAGTAATGTTGCAGGTCACCTCGTGACCCCTCAAGTTGGGGCAGCCTTTAAAAAGCCACCACAAGCTGTTGAGCGCTCGGGGAGTTGAGGTGCCCCGGGCCAGTTTGTGGTGGCATAAGCGTCTCCTCCGCTAACATGGCTGTTTCGCCCTGGCGGCTGTGGCTGTGGCCGCACGCGGCGACGGAAGAAAAGTGGAAGCGGGCGCCCGAAGGCGCCCTGCACGTACAAACCCCCAAGTGGTCAGGTGTTTGCGCAACCCGGCTGGGGTTCCAGCTCCTTCTGGCAGCGGGTAGTCAAAGGGCCGTGCGCCCTATGATTCTGGGAGTTGAGGCTCCCGTTTACTGGTTGGCGGCGAGCGATACAACCTTGTCTTTGGTTTCTGTCTTTTCGCCTTTTGCATTTAATGTCTGCGATGCTTCGTAGGTAAAAGGCTGCAGCAACTCATCCGGCTTGCCCTTGCAGGCTTTAGCTAGCAGTTCGCGACGCTGCGCTAACAGCAGCCCAATGGCCTCGCTATATTTTTCGTCTAGACCGGGAATATTCTCTTCAATCAGCTGGGTGATATTGGCAGCTAATTCCAGATACTTGTCGTGTTCTTCTGCGAGTTTTCTGTCTTCAAACATGCTGCCATCCCGATCACATTGCCAAACGGCGATTACTGCCATGGTGTTGCCCTCGTGTTGATACTGTTTTTATATACAGTATTTGCTTGGCGAGGGGATGTCAATCACTTAAATGATAAATTTCCAAATTAATGTTTGGGAGCATTGCGTCTTTTGTGGGCGATCTGATTGCAAAGAAAACAGCAATTAAATAAATGGGGGAGTTTCATGTCATTTTTGTGACAGAAATCGGTGTTTGTTCAGTCGATATTTAGAAAAGCATCCCTATACTGCGCGCACCTCCACCAAGCAGGGTGAGAGGATAATTTTTATGGAGAATATTATGAAGCTTAAAGCTCTTGCTGTTGCCACTTTTGCACTGGGTTCCTCTTTCGCATTAGCCGATTCCTATCGTGCAGATGTCTCAGCGATCTACGATGATTTCGATGGCGATATCAAAACCACGGCCCTGGCTGGTGCTTTTTACTTTAAGGATGTAGATACCACGGGCAAGCCTCTGGCTGAAGCTGATTTTTTGCAAAAAGCCAGCAATTTTAATGTAGCGGCCAGCACCTCTGATTTTGGCGCTAGTGATAACCTGGATGCGGTTTCTGCGGGTGTTGAGTTTTATGTGCCAGACACCATTTTTTATGTTGCTGCCGATGTGACTAATTTTTCTGCAGGTGGCGATTCTGACACCAACTGGACCGCAACCCTTGGGGTTACGCCCATAGATGGCTTGTTGGTAACCACTCAGTACGATGATGATGTGGATTACAAATTTAACCTTCAGGCCAAATACGTTACCCAGTTGGCAGGTGATACAGCTCTTAACCTTGAAGCTGGCCACACCAACAGCGATCTGGATGATTACAACTATGTAGCCGCCGATTACTACTTCAATCGCTCCTTTAGTTTGGGTGCCATGATTGAAGATCAGGGCGACAGCGCCTACACCCTGCGCACTAGCTACTTTATCAACGAGCAGTTTTATGTGGGTGGCAGCTACACCTCCTACGACAATGGCGATGAATTTATGATTGGCGGCGGTATTCGCTTCTAAGTTTTAAGCATCACCGGGTTTTACAAAGCCGCAGTCTCTGGATTGCGGCTTTTTTGTTTGGTGTGACCCGTGTAGCCAGCGGCGCGGGTTTGCTTGTTTCCTTAGGCGTGTAGCGTAGATAATGCGCCAACTTCAACCCACCGAGATTCGCCGTGTCAGCTGCGCCAGAGCAATCCAACCACCCCACTCCCGCCAAACCCAAAAGCCTGCTGCGCTCCAGCCTGCTCACCGGCTCCATGACCATGAGTTCGCGGGTGCTTGGCCTAGTGCGCGATATTGTGCTGGCCAGTGTGCTCGGTGCCGGCGGCTCCATGGATGCCTTTGCTGTCGCGCAAAAAATACCTAACTTTTTTCGCCGGCTATTTTCTGAGGGGGCCTTTTCCCAGGCGTTTATTCCGGTGCTGGCGGAGTACCGCGAAAAGGGCACAGTGGAGTCGGTCAAGCTGCTGGTGGATAAGGTGGCTGGCTGCCTGGGTGGCGCGCTGCTGCTGGTGACTATCCTCGGGTGCC
Source organism: uncultured Cellvibrio sp. (assembly GCA_966251115.1). GTDB lineage: Bacteria > Pseudomonadota > Gammaproteobacteria > Pseudomonadales > Cellvibrionaceae > Cellvibrio. Next base: position 4,346 of record CBINKF010000086.1, on the reverse strand, counting down.
TGGGCGCCTATGGTGTGGCGGCGATTTTTGCCCCGGGTTATTTAGCCAATCCGCAAAAGTTTGATCTGCTCACCCAATTGGTGCGCATTACTTTTCCCTATTTGATGCTGATTTCCCTCACTGGTTTTGCCGGGGCGATTTTAAACAGTTACGACCGCTTTGCGATTCCGGCGGTTACGCCCATTTTCCTCAATATTTTTATGATTTGCGGCGCGCTCTTTGCCGCGCCTTTCTTCCCCGATCCGGCCTTTGCCCTGGCCTGGGCGATTCTGGCGGCGGGGGTGTTTTCGCTGCTGTTCCAGCTGCCGTTTTTGCAGCGTATCCATATGCTGCCGGCGCCCAAAATGGATTGGAGGGACCCGGGGGTGCGGCGCATTCTGGTGTTGATGGCGCCGGCGCTCTTTGGTGTGTCGGTGAGCCAGATTAACCTGTTGCTGGATACTGTCATTGCCACCCAGCTGGGCGATGCCAGTGTCAGCTGGTTGTTTTATTCCGATCGCCTGGTGGAGCTGCCGCTGGGGGTGTTTGGTGTGGCCATAGCCACGGTGATAATGCCCAGCCTGTCGCGCCAGAGCGCTGCGCAAAAATCAGAAAAATTCAGCGATACCCTTGATTGGGCGATTCGTTTTGTGCTCTTGATTGCCCTGCCGGCGATTCTGGCGCTGGTGATTCTCGCCCAGCCGATCCTGTTTACCCTGTTCTACCACGGGCGTATGCAGGTGTCGGACATACTCATGTCCTCCTACAGCCTTAAGGGCTATGCCCTGGGGCTGCTGGCGTTTATGTTGATCAAGGTGCTGGTTCCCGGCTATTTCGCCCGCCAGGATATGAAGACCCCGGTCAAGATCGGCATACGCGCGATCCTCGCCAATATAGCTATGAAGCCCTTTATCGTTATTCCCCTGGTGTATTTTTGGAGTCTGGGCCATGTCGGCCTGGCGCTGTCCACCGCCCTGGCGGCCTATGTCAATGCCTATCTGCTCTACCGCGGCCTGCGTCGCATGCAGGTTTACACTCCCGCCCCTCACTGGCGTCGCACCTGGCTCAACTATGGCCTGGCCAATGGCGCCATGGCGGCGGTGCTGCTCGGCTTTCTCTACAGCTGGACTGGTTGGGCGGAGTGGGGCGTTATCGAGCGGATTCTGCGTCTGGCGGTTATCTGTGCACTGGGCCTGGCGACCTATCTAGGGGTGCTTTTTGTCTTGGGAATGCGTTTGAAGGATATAAAAGCCCACGTATAAGCGCTTATCTGCGGCAAATGGCCGATGCCTGTCTGGTTACGGGGTAGGCTGGCGCCCGCTGGCTCCTGTATACTTCGCCCTCGATTTTTCGCTGAGGTGGCGGTACAAGGTGAGGCTAGAGGCTCCGGCGTTTATTCGCGGGTTACACAACCTGCGCCCCCGTCATAAAGGTTGTGTGGCCACTATTGGCTCCTTTGACGGCGTGCACCTGGGTCATCAGGCCATACTGCGCCAGCTCACCCAATTGGCCAGCCACTACCAGCTGCCCTCTGTGGTTATCATCTTCGAGCCCCAACCCCATGAGTTTTTCTCGGGTGAAAAAGCCCCGGCGCGGCTGATGCGCCTGCGCGAAAAAGTCCAGGCGCTGCTGGCAGCTGGGGTGGACAGGGTGCTCTGCCTGCAATTCAACCAGGCGCTGCGCGACCTGACCGCCGAGGATTTTATTCGCAAAGTATTGGTCGATGGCCTGGGTATTAAACACCTGGTGGTGGGTGATGACTTCCGCTTTGGCTGCGATCGCCGAGGTGACTTTGCTCTTCTGCAAAGCACGGGGGCCTTGCTGCAAACTGCTGGCGCCGGGCAGGGTTTTGGTGTCACAGATACCTGCACGCTGCAGGTGAATGGCGACCGCGTCAGCAGTACCCGGGTGCGTCTGCTGCTGGAACAGGGCGATTTTGCGGCGGCAGAAAAACTGCTCGGCCGCCCCTACCGCATCAACGGCCGGGTGGCCTATGGCAAACAGCTGGGCCGACAACTGGGGGTGCCCACCGCCAATGTGCACCTGCGTCGCTACCGCTCGCCACTGCAGGGAGTGTTCGCGGTAACCGTTACCTTTGCCGATGGCAGCTTGCATCAGGGCGTGGCCAATGTTGGCCTGCGCCCCACGGTTAATAAAGATGGCACTGGCGGCACTAACAAGCCACTATTGGAAGTGCACCTGTTTGATTTTTCGCGCATGGTTTATGGCGAACTGATCGATGTGCAGTTTCATAAAAAACTGCGCGACGAAAAGAAATTTAACGGCCTGCCGGAGTTGCAGGCGCAGTTGCAAACGGATATTGCCCAGGCCCAGGCATTTTTTAAGCAGCGGGCCAGCTAAGCACTTTTTATTTCATATTTCTTTTTTAATTACTTATTGAATCTACAAGTTGACCGTGATGACTGACTATAAAGCCACGCTGAATTTGCCCACTACCGAATTCGCCATGAAGGCCAACCTCGCCCAGCGCGAGCCAGACATGCTTAAACGCTGGCAGGCCAATGAAGTTTACGGAAAGATCCGCGCCGCCCGCGCCGGGCGCGAGCAATTCATCCTGCACGATGGCCCGCCCTATGCGAATGGCGATATTCACATCGGCCACGCGGTTAACAAAATCCTGAAAGACATAATCGTTAAAAGCAAAACCCTGAGCGGTTTTGATGCGCCCTATGTGCCAGGCTGGGACTGCCATGGACTGCCCATTGAGCACAATGTGGAGAAAAAAATCGGCAAGGCCGGCGACAAGGTGGATGTTAAAACCTTCCGTCAAAAATGCCGCGAGTACGCCGCTAAACAAGTGGAAGGGCAAAAGGCCGACTTTATCCGCCTGGGTGTATTTGGCGATTGGGAAAATCCCTATCTCACCATGGATTACAAATTCGAGGCGGACATTATTCGCGCCCTGGGGCGCATCGCCGACAACGGCCATTTGCACCGCGGTTTCAAGCCCGTGTACTGGAGCGTGGTCGGCGGCTCGGCGCTGGCCGAAGCCGAAGTGGAGTATCAGGACAAAACCTCTTTCTCCATCGATGTGAAATTTAATTTTGTTGATCAAGCGGCTGTCGCCAGTAAAATTGATGAGCTGTCCGGCAGCGGCGATATCGCCCTGGTGATCTGGACTACCACGCCCTGGACTCTGCCCGCCAACCAGGCGGTAAGTGCCAATGCCGAGGTGGACTATGTGCTGGTGCAGCTGGAGGGCATGCGCCTGCTGGTTGCCGAAGCGCTGCTGAGCAATGTGCTTGGCCGCGCTAAAACCGAGAGCCAGGCGATTGTCGGCCGCTGCAAGGGCGCAGCGCTGGAAGGTCTGCTGCTGCAACATCCGTTTTACGCGCGCCAGGTGCCGGTCATTCTCGGCGACCACGTGACTACCGATGCCGGTACCGGCTTTGTGCACACAGCGCCCGACCACGGCGCCGACGACTTTGCCGTGGGCGTGAAGTACGGCATAGGTACGCTTAACTATATCGACGACAATGGTTACTACCGTTCCAATGTGGAAATTTTCGCCGGCGACCACGTCTACAAAGTCGATGAAAAAGTTATCGAACTGCTGATTGAAAAAAATGCACTGCTGGCGCAGGGCAAAATCACTCACAGCTTCCCCCATTGCTGGCGCACCAAAACCCCGCTGATTTTCCGCGCGACGCCGCAATGGTTTGTGAGCATGAGCAAAAACCATCTGCGCGATCAGGTAGCCGAAGCGGTTGCAGGCGTGCGCTGGGTGCCGGACTGGGGCCGTGCGCGTATCGACGCTATGCTCGCCAGCTCGCCCGACTGGTGTATCTCCCGTCAGCGCACCTGGGGTGTGCCCATTGCTTTGTTTGTACACAAAGAAACGCAAGAGCTGCATCCGGGCACGGCGCGGTTAATCGAGGCGGTTGCGCAAAAAGTTGAGCAGCAGGGGATGGATGCCTGGTTTGATCTGGATGCTGCCGAACTGCTTGGCGCCGATGCTGAGACTTATCAAAAAGTGACTGACACCCTCGACGTATGGTTCGATTCAGGTGTGACTCACTACGCGGTGCTGGAGCAGCGCGCCAATTTGCGCTTCCCCGCCGATTTGTATCTCGAGGGTTCGGATCAGCATCGCGGCTGGTTCCAGTCTTCGCTCAAAACTTCTATGGCCATTAACGGTGTGCCGCCCTACAAAACTGTGCTCACTCACGGTTTTACCGTGGATGCCCAGGGCCGCAAGATGTCCAAGTCCATCGGCAATGTGATCCCGCCGCAAAAAGTCATGAACGACCTGGGCGCGGATGTGTTGCGCCTGTGGGTAGCGGCCACCGATTTCTCCACCGAGATGAGTGTGTCCGATGAAATCTTAAAACGCACGGCGGATTCCT
>CBINKF010000085.1:0-8946 GCA_966251115.1 uncultured Cellvibrio sp. | reverse complement strand
CAGGTATCTATCAGATCTATCGCTTTGTTGTGCAGTCCGAGTTTAAATCGGGTGAGTTGGTGGAGCTTTTAGCACCGTTTGGCGGGCGCACCCGTCCATTTTCCATTCTCTATCCTTACAATAAATATATTGCCAACAGTACTCGCTTGTTTATGGATTTTATGGTCAACGAAATCAGGCGGGACAGTGAAATAGGTGTTTAATCAGTGGCTAGAGCTGACGCGTTAGACTAAGTATGAGAGGTAAGCATGTGCCACCAATTGATACTGGGCACATGCTTGGTTTATTTAGTTCACGCTGGGCTTTTGTAGCGTTTGTTGCATCGTGTTTTTGATTGCGTTCCACTGCTTCATGGCCTGTGTTTGATATTGCTTGGCCATCTTGCCCTGCGTTAGTGCGATTTTATGTGCGTCCAGCTTGGTGTAATTTAGTGCAATGACCTTGTAGTTGGGTTGATCTTTAAAAGCGTCGACTACCGCTGTTACATTAGCATGGGTGTCATCCAGAAATACGACCTGATTAATCCGTTGTGCATGTTGTTGCATGTTGTATTCGTCGAGTATGCACTTGAGCATCTTGCCTTTATCCTGACCTGACAAATACATAATGCCCTGCTGATAAGTAATGCTACGGAAATTTTTAAGGTTGCAAGGAATGTAGGGGCTGGCTTTGCTGGTTAATCCGTTAAAAACTAAGGCATTGGACGCGAATAATTCGAGCAGGTTTTGCTTCCCAACAACAAGGGATGCAAATTGCTGTTCAGTGGCCGAGGCGGTGCTGTTACCGCGTGCTGTTTCGGCTAATATGCGAACACCTTGTTGCGTGAACTGGCCCAATACTTCCGCTTCGTCATTGCTGGTGTAAACCATTTTGTTCATTGCGAATAAGAGTGTGGATACATTCAACAACTCGTCAAAGGTTTTTGCCACCTGTGGCTTTTTTCCGTTTTGTATATTGTCTTGCTGCCAGCTAAACCAGGCGGGGCCGCCCAGGTACTGACAGGTTTTAATATTTTTTTGGTCCGGGCAGCTCATCATGGTCAAGGTATCGTCGTCGTCAAATACCACCAGGGTGGATTGCGGATTGCCCAGCTGCGCTACCTGTTTTGCTACCTCGGTAAAGTTAGCGGCATTGCCTTCTGTGGAATCTGCAGCGCAAATGGTGCTGACGAATCCCAATACCAGAGCGCATAAACTCTTGGGGAAAAATTTCATGGAATCTCCTTTTAAGGAATGTCTGCGAGTTAAGTGTTGATCAATGATTGTTCGATATTGATGTATGTTGCCGTTAAAGGATTAGATACTAGCAGCCAATTCCATTACAGCCTATTACAACCAATGACCTTTTAAATTAACACAACTTCTGCAAGCCTGATCCAGCGTTTGATTGATGGTGGAGGTGGATTTTTTGCGTTCTCTATCTAAGCTGGGTGGGTAAGCTTAGGATCGCCCACCCCATAACAGGTGACAGAGATGGCATTAATCATAAATCGCTCCAATTCGCTTTTTTCAAAAATTGTCTTGCGCAATACCTTGTTAGCTCTGATTGGTTTGTGTGCTAGTGGGGCCTTTGCCCAATCCAGTTCAAGTAGCTCGTCCAGCGCAATTAATCGCAGTATTACCATTAGCAACCAGTGTCCTTTTGATGTGTCTCTGCAATCTGTCGGTGCCAATGCAGCGGCTATGGCTTGTTCACCCAGTACTACCAGCGCGCAAGCCAATTGCCCCAGCGGTTTTGTGTGCTATCAAAAAAATACCAACACCAGCTACTGTGTAGCTGGTTCGTTAAACCCTAAGCACAAAACATTGCCAGTTACTCAAGCTAAAAATATCCGTTTAAATGCTGCCAAATGTTTGTCTGGCACTTTGGTCACAGATAGCACCAGCCCCAACTGGGGGCAGTGCAGTTGCAGCGCAACCAGTCAGTGTGCATCCGGTCAAGTGTGTCAGACGGTCACCAAAGGTTTGCAGCAGTGCTTTTGGGGCTTTTCGTTGCCGAACAATGGTCTCTTGGCCAAAAAAACTGGCAGCGTGACGTTGCCGATTACCCCCAATAGCGCCAGTGCAACTGCGCTGGTGGCCAGCGGCAAGTTTTATGCAAAATTTGGCTGTGATGAGAACGGCGTTTGTCTGTCGGATAACGCCCTGGGCGCACCGGCAACGCTGATTGAATATACCTTCCAAAATAATAATGATTGGTACGATGTGTCCTACATCAACGGCATAAATCTGCCCGCGACTATGTCGCCTGTGCTGGCCAAAAATCTGGATTACCAATCGGCTGACCCCTATCGCTGTATGCCTGCAGGTGGGGATGGCAGCGCGATAAAGGCTATTCAAACCTATCAAAAAGCGAAGGGTTTAACAGGAAATGGCAGCTTGGCCAATTTTGCCTGCAGCAATAATTACGATCAGGTGTTTAACGGGAATAGGGCGGGTTTTAATTTTGTGTCTTCAGTTAAAGGTGCACAAACTTGCAGCCCGACCAAAGCCTGTTCGGGTAGTTTGGTGTGCGGTTTAACCTTGGCGGAAGTTCAGGCCGGTGGAAGCCATACCAGCTGCGGAAATCGTTTGGGTTATTGGACCTACGCGCAATTTTGCAGTGCCAATTCCAGCTATAACAATTCAGCGCTGGGGATTGCCTGTGGCACAGATAAAACTCTGGCCTATGCACTTTGTGAGAATCAGGCAAAGGTAAAAGATCAGGGGCCAGGGCGCAGTTGTTTTAACAGCACTACCACTAAAAAAGACGACAGCTGTTGTGGCTATGAAAGCTGGAATTGGAATAGCAAGGCTCAGCCCTTGGGTGTGGGCGATGCAGCGGTAAAAGGCGCGAATACCAGTTACTGGAAAACCCATATTCTACCCGCAGTTCAGCCCATCAAAACCGGCTGCCCCTTGGCCTATTCCTTTCAGTACGACGACCCTTATTCAACCTTTACCTGCGCTACGAATTCCGCTGGGTTTAACGCGGCAAATTATACGATTACCCTATGCCCCGGCGGCGCCTCAGCGGGAATTAATCCGCCCGCTGCAAACGCTTGCCAGGCTAAGGTTCCGCAGGGGTTCAAGGCCAACCAATTTACGCTGGGGGCTCCCAAAGGTATTTCCATTAAGGTAAAAGCTTGCAACGCAGCAGGCAGATGTACCAAAACCTTGCCAGCGGCTAAGGGGGGGATATATACCGCTCTAGCGGGAGGTTCAGGTACTTATCAAATTACCGCAACCGATAAAGCCAAAGCCAGGCAGGTGTGTAATTTTACTATTCCGCAACAAGGTTGCATTTCGCGCGTGGACAGCAGCCAGCAATGCAGCACCTGGGTGATAGCACCCGATGGCGCCTGGCAGGGGCGGTCTATTGGCGTGCCGAGCTTTTGATAAGAGGCGTGCCGAGCTTTTGATAAGAGGCATGCCTTAATGCCAGTCAGTTAGGACTTTAAATCTCCCCCGGCCCCTCTTTATTAAAGAGGGGGGTAAGCTCCTCACTTTGAACAAGGAGGTTAGGAGGGATTTAAACCAGCTTAACTGACAGGCATTAGCGCGGTGCCTGGCTTTTAATTAGAGCCGTGTCTGGTTTTTAATAAATCATCAAGCCCTCATCCAAACTTAGGGGAGGGTTTGGTTAGCCAAAATGCTCGAATTAATTTCGGCTAAATTTCTGCAGCCGCTTAAGGCCATGGCCACGCGCATTTCTTTGGCCAAAATATCCAAGATTTCGCTGACGCCTTTTTGCTGGCGCGCCGCCAAGGCGTAAACCCAGGGGCGACCGATCATCACCATCCTCGCGCCCAAGGCCAGGGCGCGAACTATATCCAGGCCTGAGCGCACGCCGGAGTCCAAAATTAACGGCAGGCTATCACCCACCGCATCGGCAATGGCCGGCAGGGCCTTGATGGACGAGAGGGCGCCGTCGAGCTGGCGGCCGCCGTGGTTGGAGACGATCAGGCCATCGCAACCTATGCGCTGGGCCTGGCGCGCGTCCTCGGCATCCAGCAGGCCTTTGATAATAAAGTTGCCGTCCCATTCTGCACGTATACGGTCTATGTCGTCCCAGGTTACGCGCGGGTCGAAGTTGTTGCCCAGCCAGCTCCAAAATTCGTCTATGCCTGCATTTTCACCCAGGACTGGTGCGATATTGCCCAGGCTGTGGGGGCGCCCCCAAAGGCCGACATCCCAGGCCCAGCGCGGGCGGGTGAGAACCTGGCCGACACGGCGCAGTTTGCGCTGCCAGAGGCTGCCATAGGAGAGGCCCGAGCGCATATCGCGATAGCGGGTGGCGGGCACGGGCATGTCCACTGTAAACAACAGGGTGTGGGTGCCTGCGGCCTTGGCGCGGTTGAGCATTTCGCGCAAAAAGCCGCGGTCGCGAATCATATACAGCTGGAACCACACCGGGTTTTGCACCCCGGCGCGCACCTCGTCAATCGAGCAGGCAGATACGGTGGACAGGCAAAAGGGCACACCGAAGGCCTCGGCGGCGCGCGCCGCCTGAACCTCGCCACGTCTGGCGTTGAGCCCGGCAATACCCACGGGGGAAAGCCCCAGGGGCAAGCTCATTTTTTGCCCGAACAGTTCACACTCTGTGGACACTGTCGAGACATCGCGCAGCACCCGTTGGCGCAGGGCAATGTGCTGCAGATCGCTGGTGTTGTTGCGCAGAGTGGTTTCGCTGAAGGCACCGCCATCTATGTATTCAAACAAAAAATGGGGCAGGCGTTTTTGCGCCAGGCGGCGGTAATCATCGGTATTGGCGAGGATCATAATTTTGGTGCATCATGTGTTATAGTTAAATTGACCCTATGTTAGCATGTTTTATTTATAAACTATATTTTACTTGTGAATAGTTTGGGGTTAGGGTTGTCCGATCACTGCTTTCACCGGCAGTGATACTCCGCGTCCAATAATGAATAAAAACAAAGGCCAGATGTTTGGCGGCCTTTTGGAGCCACGATGACTTCTAAGTATTCCAATCGCACAGGTAAGCATTCCAATCGCACTGGCTTGTTGCCACTGGTGTTGATTGTCAGCCTGTTCTTCCTTTGGGGTGTTGCTAACAACCTCAACGATATTCTGATTACCCAGTTTAAAAAGGCGTTCACCCTGTCGGATTTTAAGTCCGGCCTGGTGCAATCGGCGTTTTATATGGGTTATTTTCTGCTCTCCATTCCCGCCGCCCTGTGGATGAAACGCTTTGGCTACAAGGCGGCGGTAGTGTTTGGCCTGATGCTCTACCGTGCTGGCGCGCTGCTGTTTTACCCGGCAGCGGAAGCGCGCGACTACAGTTTCTTTTTGGGTGCGCTCTTTGTTATCGCCAGTGGCCTGGCATTTTTGGAAACTTCGGCCAACCCCTTAATTGTGGTGATGGGCGATCCCGATAAAGCCGAGTGGCGACTCAACCTGGCGCAGTCTTTTAACCCCCTGGGGGCTTTAAGCGGCATTTATATCGGGCGCGAATTTATTCTCTCCGGGCACGAACCCAGCGCCAGCGATTTGGCGGCTATGAGCCCCGCGCAGTTGCAGCAGTTTTACCAAACCGAATCCCACGCAGTGCAGGGGCCTTATTTGCTGCTCGCCTGTGTCGTGATTGTTTGGGCGTTGCTGGTGGTTATTGCGCGCTTTCCGCGCGTGGCGACCGAACCCCAGCAGGATGCCGCAACCGGCAGCTGGGCCGATTACAAAGCCCTTTTGCGCAATGGCCGCTTTATGCGCGGTGTTAATGCGCAGTTTTTTTATGTCGGTGCCCAGGTGTGTGTGTGGAGCTTTATGATTCGCTACGGCCAGGCCTCTGTACCTGGCTTGGGTGAAAAGGTGCTGGCGAATTATTTGTTTGGCTCGCTAGTGGCGTTTATGGTGGGGCGCTTTGCATCCACCGCGCTTATGGCTCGTTACCGCGCCAGCTGGTTGATGTGGGTTTACGGTTTAATCAATGTTGGCCTGTGCACCTTTGCGATTTTGGCGCCGGGTTTGGGCGGCCTTATTGCCCTCGCGGCCACCAGTTTTTTTATGTCGCTGATGTTCCCCACGATTTTTGCGCTGAGCGTCAAAGGCCTGGGGGCGCAGACTAAGGCTGGCTCGTCGCTGGTGAGTATGGCGATTATCGGCGGGGCGGTATTTACCGCACTAATGGGTTTGGTTTCTGATTTAAGTGCAATCCATTTTGCGGTGGTTGTGCCTCTGGTATGTTTTTTGGTGGTGGCTTTTTACGCGCGCACTTGCGAGCGCGAGCAGCAGGCATTGGATTTTGTTGAGGCTCACGCATGATCGACACCCATCATCACCTGTGGCAAATAGCACGCCCCGAGTGTTGCTGGCCGACAGCGGATTTGTCGGCCATTTATCGCGATTTTGACAGCGCCGAATGGGATGAGCTGGCGCGGCAGGCGGGCGTTGCTGGCAGCGTGCTGGTGCAATCGCAAGCGAGCGATGCTGACACAGATTTTTTACTGCAACAGGCTGATCAATCGTCGCTGATCAAGGCGGTAGTGGGCTGGGTGGATTTGGCATCGCCCGGCGCCGAGGCGCGAATCGCGCAGCTGGCGGCACACCCCAAAATGCGCGGGCTGAGGCCAATGCTGCAGGGAATGGCGGATACCGAGTGGATTCTGCACCCAGAGCTGGCACCGGCGTTAAAGGCAATGCAAAGTGCCGGGTTTAGTTTTGATGCGCTGGTATATCCGCGACACTTACCGGCACTGGTGCAATTTGCCGCGCGCTATCCCCAACTGCCCCTGGTAATCGATCATTTTGCCAAGCCTGCAATAGCCGCGAATGACAGCGCTGCGGTTAACAACTGGCAGACACAGATAGCGCGTTTGGCGCAGCTGCCACAGGTTCATATAAAGTTGTCCGGCCTGATTACCGAGGCTGCAGCTGGGCAGGGCATAGAGGCGCTGCAGGCCTATGTCGATTGGGTTATTGGCTGTTTTGGTGCCGAGCGAGTTTTATGGGGGAGTGATTGGCCGGTGCTAAGGCTCGCACCTAATAAGCAGCTCGCCAGTTACCGCGCTTGGCAGCAGGCGGCGCAAACGCTGTGCGCCGGCTTGTCGATTGAGCAGCGCGAGTGGATTTTTACCCGGGCTGCGCAAAAATTTTATCGAATTAGCTAGGCATTTCGTTCGCATGGTAGAAAGTGGAGCGCCAGAACCCGGCGGGTTTGCATACAATCCAGCACCGCCATATGCCCAAACCTGTGCAAGAGAGCGCAAATCCAAAAAGCAAACCCTTTAGTGCAAAAAATGAGTTCTGTTCAAAGGGGCGTGCAACGAAAAGGGCTCCAGCAAAAAAGAGCTCCAGCAAAAAAGAGTGCCGACAAAAAGAGTTTCAGTAAAACGAGTTTCGACAAAAAAGTACCAACAAAAAGAGTAACAAAACTATGACTTCAGCAAATTCTGCCCTTGGGGACACCTTGGTTGACAGTAATGGTGATGACGGTGAGCGCAAATACCGCGCCCCGGCATTGGAAAAGGGGCTGGATATTCTCGAGTTGCTCGCGCGCAGCTCTACACCTATGACCACCTCGCAAATGGCCTCTGCCCTGGGGCGCTCGGTGAGCGAATTGTTTCGCATGGTACTGGCACTGGAGTTTCGCGGGTACATTGCGCAAACCCCCGATAACCGCGATGGCTACCTGCTGACCAACAAGTTATTTACCCTGGGGATCTCCCAGGGCTCCACCAAAACGCTGCTGGATTCGGCGCTGCCGGCGATGAAAGACTTGAGCCGCGACCTGGGTCAATCCTGTCATTTAGTGGTGCCCTCGGGGGACCAGATTGTGGTGGTCGCGCGTATGGAGAGCCCCATGGATTTGGGCTTTTCGGTGCGTGTGGGCTACCGTCGCCGCCTGATCGATGCCAACTCCGGGGCACTGCTTTATGGTTTGGCACCTGCCGATGTGCAGGCGACCTGGATGCCCCAGTTATCCCAAGGGGTGGATTTGGAGCGCATTGAGCGCTTCCTGAGTAAATCGCGCAAAGCTGTGGATCAGGGATATATATGCTCGCCCAGTGAGTTTGTTGACGGGGTGACTGACTACAGCCTGCCGATACTCAGTATGCATGGCATAGCCGCTGTGCTTACTGTGCCCTACATCAGCATTAAAACCCAGCCAATGACCGAGGTCGACATAGTGGCGCGAATACGTGCAGCCACTCAACGCGTCGCGGAGTCGCTTCTGGACGACGGGCGCTAAGCGCAAACAAGCCGACCGAGAGTCGGCTTTTTTACGTCGCTATTTTAATAAATTGAGGGATGGCCAAGCTGCTAGATAAAAAAGTTTCCTATTTTTCAAAGAGTCTAATTTACTATATGTCTAAAATCGTATAAATTAGGCTCAGCGCTTTTTATGGGCAATATCGTTTTTAATTATAAAAAGAGGTTGGTGTGAACTTCTCGGATTTACCCTCCCAAGCATCTCCGGCGACCCAAGGCCAATTTCAGCGGGGTCGCTTTGGCCAGGTTGAGCTGCCACTTTCCAGCCTGGGTTTTGGCGCAGCACCCATAGGTAATCTCTACTCAGCGGTTACTGATGAGCAGGCGTATGACGCGGTGGCAGCAGCCCTTGGTGCTGGCATAGGTTACCTGGATACAGCTCCGCACTACGGTTTTGGCTTGAGTGAGGCTCGTCTCGGGCAGTTTCTTTCGCTCGCAAACGCCTCTTCGGTAAACGCGTCTCCAGTAAACGCCTCTCCGGTGATTTCGACCAAAGTGGGCCGTATTTTGATGCCCTGTGAACCAGGTGGCGGTGTGCGGCATGGGTTTGCCGAGGCTCCTGCGCTGGAGCCGCAATTCGATTACAGCTACGACGGTGTGATGCGCTCCTTTGCTGCCAGCCTGAAACGCTTGCAGCGCGAACAGGTAGATATTCTGCTCGCCCACGATTTAGGCCCACTCACCCACGGCGCTGATCACCCGGCACTCGCTCGCAGACGTCGATCTGGAGCTCGCCTGG
>CBINKF010000084.1:0-8957 GCA_966251115.1 uncultured Cellvibrio sp. | reverse complement strand
GGCGATTAACATGTTTGTCATTTCAAGTGGAAGCCCGAGAAAGAATACCATTCTGAATATTACAGGTAGAGAGTTATTGGGTTTGTTACTTGCCGGCTATAGACCTGAAAGCAAGCATCCCACCCTGGGGACCGTCATGGTGTGTCGAGATAAACATTTAGCCAAGTCCCTCACATTAAAAAAGCTTGAAACCAGTGTGGATTTTATTGACAGAAGTATAGGAATAGATGGCCGAGTGACTTACAAGAACATTGCTGCACGGGCGGGCATTATTCTTTAGTATCAAGCTAAAAATCTTTAAAGCATAGATTAAGATGTACTAGCTCAGATATGGGCTAGCACATCTTAATGCATCTACTCTTTATTACCCTTAGCCTTTTCCTTCAAGGGCTCTATCGCAAATACATCCACGCAGCCAATTACTATTGCCAGCCCCCAGCCTATGGCTGGCCACCAGGCCCAAATGTAATGAGGGTTGGAGAGCAGGTTAATGGCAAATAGCATTCCCACCACCAGAGCGTAGCGTAGCAATTTGATTTTAAATCTGGCTATTTCAACCTCTCGGCTGCTCTCTATTGGCCGAGGTTGATTCGATTCGGGGTCAGGCATGGCTTGGACATTGACGCTCATTAGTGGTGGCTCCTGTAGTTGATGAACACTGGTTTCAAACACCGCAGCCAGGGCTTTAAGGGTTTCCAAGCCAGCGTTTTGACCTCGCTCTACCCGCTGGATGGTGCGAATGTTCAAACCCGCCAGTTCTGCCAATTGCTCTTGTGACCAACCGCGCGCCAGACGTAATTGGCGTAGATTCATTGCTAAATTCCCCAAGTCCTCACTGCTCATTGCACCCCCAATCTAATTAAGCCTTGCCAATTATCCTACGACATTTATCCGACAGCAGTATGACTCTCTTTTTAAATCAATGAGTTATGTGCATTTTCTCGCTCTTAAATTGGCCACCCTTTATTTTTTATTTATAAATCATTTTTTATGTTTCAAAAAGAAACAGCAGGCGTCGCCCTAGATGACCTGTAACAACTTGAATGTTTCCGGCCAACACACAAAATCTTATTTGTATTATTTTAATGGCCTTTTAGTCAATTTTACCTTTAGCATGCTAGTCGCCGTCACTCAGACGGTGCAATTAGCCGGATCAGCCCTGAAATCAATAAACAATCGGGTTTTTCCGGACAGTTAAACCCCTGACTTGGGGCCCTGCCATGCAGGGATGAGGTATCACCCAGTGGTAGTCGGGATTCAATCACCCCGAGAAAAGGCGTATAAAAAAAATGAAGTCTTTACTATCGATTCTTGTCGTTTTTCTTTCCTTTTGTATATCCCCCGGCACCTACGCCCAAAGCTGCGGCAGCGGCGGCGGCGCCACTGTATGTCTGTCGGCCACTGGCAGCAGCAATAACATTGCCCTGAGCTGGACGGTGAGCGGCAGCATCAGCAATGTGCAGGTGTACCGCGATACCGACAGCAATCCCAGCGGGCGGACCCGTGTAGCCACTGTTAGTAGCTCCACTACCAGCTACAGCGATAGCTCTGCCGTTAGCGGCACCCAGTATTGGTATTGGATTAAGTTTTCCGCCGGCGGCAGCAGCTATAACTCGGGGGCAGCCAGTGCGATTCGCGGATCCTCCTGCGCTGCCTCTGCAGTCACACCCTATGTGAAAGTAAACGGCAGTTGGTCGCAAACCGCGTCGGTCAGTATCAGCGCCGGCACTTCTATTACCTTTGGACCACAACCTGTCTCTGGTGGCAGTTGGTCCTGGAGTGGTTGCGGCACCTCCGGCAGTGCGCGCGAGCAGACGGTAGCGCCTACCGCCAGCTGTACCGCTACGGCGGTTTACACCAATAGCTGTGGCACCAGCACTACGCAGAGTTTTGCAATAACGGTCAGCGGCAGCAACGCAGGCACTATGCGCAATCTCACCAGCGTGCAACTGGCTGCCCTGATGGGCGCCGGCTGGAACCTGGGCAACTCGCTGGAAGCCATTGGCGGCGAAACTGCCTGGGGCAACCCGGCTGTGACTCAAACGCTGATTAACTCGGTGAAGGCGGCAGGTTTTAAAACCATTCGTATCCCTGTGTCCTGGAGCCAATACGCCGACTCCAACTACACCATCAGCAGCAGCTGGATGAGCCGCGTTACCCAGGTGGTGAACTATGCCAAGAGCGCGGGTCTGTATGTGATTATCAATATCCACTGGGATGGCGGCTGGATGCAGCCCACCTACGCCAACCAGTCCTCGGTAAATAGCCGTATCACCACACTCTGGACCCAAATCGCCAACAACTTTAAAAACTACGACGATTATTTGCTGTTTGCCGGCACCAACGAGGTGATGGTGGATGGCGACTATGGCACGCCCACCTATGAGTACTACACAGTACAAAACAGCTTTAACCAGACCTTTGTTAATGCGGTGCGCGCAACCGGCGGCAATAATGCGGTGCGCCATTTGATTGTGCAGGGCTTTAATACCAACATTGATCACGCCTATAACTATGCGACTATTCCCAGCGATAGCGCGAGCAAACGCCTGATGATGGAGGTGCACTACTATGATCCCTATAACTTCACATTGAATGCCTCCAGTAATATTTGGCAGTGGGGTGCCAGTGCCACAGATTCTTCCGCCACAGAAACCTGGGCCAATGAATCCTATGTGGACGCGCAGTTCCAAAAAATGAAAACCAAGTTTGCCGACAATGGCGTGGCGGTAATTCTGGGTGAATTTGGCGTAATTTCCCGTACCAATATCTCCGGTGCCGAGGCTTACAGAACCAAGTGGAATCAATATATTGCCCACTCGGCCTACACCCACGGCGCAGTGCCTATCTACTGGGATAACGGCTACACCGCCAATAACGGCATGGGCTTGTTTGATCGCAACACCGGCGCTCAAGTTTACCCAAGCCTAATCAGCACCATTATTAATGCTGCACAGTAATTAACACTGGGTGGAAACTTGCGCTAAGGCGCAGGTTTCCGCTTTTCATTCCGCCGTGATGAGTTTTTTATAAAAGCTAAAAAAATTTCCAATTCTTGAATCCAGATGTTCACATCCCCCATCTAAAGCTAGGAATCCATCAGGTTTTCCCCTTTTTCCAGCTAAATGAGGTGTGAAATGAAAACGGCTTTTTTCGTCGCAGTTTTAGCTTTGTGCTGCGCCACTCAGGCTTTTGCCACCGAGCAAACATACAAAGCGCTCGCCATAAACGATGTTCAATCTTTGAATCTGGTTGGTTGTAATGTAGATGTGAGCCTGGTGCTTACCGATAAAGAATACGTACAGATCCACGCCACCCAACGGGTGATTAAGCGCATTAAAGTTTTCCAGAAAGATAAAACATTGTTTATTGCAGATACCAAGCAAACAGGCTGTGCCACCAACAGTTTGTTCAATCGCAGCGCCAAAATTGTAATCGGGGTAAAACACCTGGAGTCGATAGAGGCCAATAGCGCAACGCAAATTAGTATTTCAACCGGTAGACAACGCCTGCATATTCCAGAGCTGAAATTGGCGCTAAGCGGCATGTCAAAATTGAGCATCAAATCGCCAATGGCGGTGGAAGACTTGCAAATTTCACTCAACGGCACGAGCAAATATGACGGTGTTAAGTTGCAAGCCAATACAGTTAGCGTGGGCACCCAGGGTATGTCCAGCGCCAAAATAGGAATCGCCAAGGTGCTTCAGGCATCGACCAACGGCATGTCATCTGTCACCTACACAGGCGAACCCAAGCTCACCAGTTTGCGCGAGGGAATGAGCGTTATTGACCAGATATAACAGCAAGGCAAACCCAGGTGAAATATAAAAAAGCCGCCTTATCTTGGCGGCTTTTTTATTGCAAGCAGTTACGAATTTAATAGACATCGCGCAGGTAGCGCTTTTCCATATTCAGTTTGCGCATGTAGTTAACGGTTTCGTTTTCATCAAACTTACCGCAATGCTGAATGATATCGCGCAGCGCCTGGTCGACATCCTTGGCCATGCGAGTAGCATCGCCGCAGACATAAAAGTAGGCGCCCTGTTGCAGCCACTCCCACAACTCGGCAGCATTTTCGCGCATACGGTCCTGCACATAAATTTTTTGCGCCTGATCGCGCGAGAACGCCAGGCTCAGCTGCGTAAGCAGGCCATCGCGCTGATATTGCTCCAGCTCTTCGCGATAATAAAAATCGCTGGCGGCATGCTGCTCACCAAAGAACAGCCAATTTTTTCCTTGGTGCCCAAGCGCCTGGCGCTCCTGTAAAAACCCGCGAAAAGGCGCAACCCCTGTGCCCGGCCCCACCATAATCACCGGCGTGTCACCGTTTTCGGGCAAGTGAAAATGTTTGCTCGGCTGCACAAAAATCGGAACCTCAACACCCTCGGCGCGATCCGCCAAGAAGGTCGAACAAACTCCAGTGCGCTGCTTTTTAACACCGTTGCTAAAACGGCTGTAGCGCACCGCCGATACGGTCAGGTCGATTCGCCCAGGCAGGGCTTTGGGACTGGAGGAAATAGAATACATACGCGGCTGGATGCGCTTGAGTTGCGCCAGCAATTCTTCCGCCGAGCAATTAATCGGGAACTGCGCCAACACATCTACCAGCTGGCGGCCGTAGAGCCAATCGTTAAGTTCTTTTTTGCTTTCCGCCTCCAGCATGGCTTTTAATTCCGCGGCATTGCCACGCTCAGCAATCATCCGCAGCATTTCAATACTCGGGCGGCAGATTTCAAAATTTTGTTGCAGCGCCAGATGCAGCGGCTTCTCCTGGGTATCCACCAATACCGGGGCATCGGCTTTAAGTTTGAGCAATTGCTCCAGCTCAAATACATATTCGGGGTTATTTTGCGGCCACACACCCAGGGCATCGCCCGCCTGATATTGAATAGCGGAATCGCCCAAATCAAAACCAAAGGCGCGCACATCTTTGGCAGAGCCAGGGGCATTAAGTTTTTGGTTGATAACCAGGCGCGAGCCATAGGGATTGTTTTTGTTAAAACCCGGCGCAGATTTGCTCGCCAGGTCGCCAGCGGGAGTCGTCATAGGCACACTGCTTTTTGCTGCAATACGGCTTGAAGTTGAATTTTCACTTGTCAGCTTAGCAGCCAGCAGCGGTTTGAGCTGCTCGAACCAGGCCTGGGCCGGGGCTTCAAAATCGGTATCGCAATCCAGGCGCGGCAGCAGCGCTTTGGCCCCCAGGGCTTCGAGCCGGGCGAAGAGTTTTTTGCCGTGGCCGCAAAATTGTTCGTAGTTGGAATCCCCCAGCGCCAGCAAGGCAAACTCCAGTGACTCCAAACGCGGCGCGTCATCGCTACTTAACTGATGCCAAAAATCGCCGCCATTATCCGGTGAGTCGCCATCGCCAAAGGTGCTGGTAACTAACACTAATTGCCTTTCGCCGGTTAGCTGCGCTAGCGAGTAATCATTCATTGAAACTAACTTGGCGGCTATACCCTGGGCCTCCAGCTGGGCGGCAAAGCCCTGAGCGAGGGTTTCCGCATTGCCAGTTTGCGAGGCCCAGAGCAGTGTCAATTGTGGCAATGACTCGGTCGATTGAACGTCTGCGGGCAGCACGCGGCTGAACATGCCGGCCAATAAGCCATTGATCCAATCGCGCTTTAACTCGGCCACTGGGGCATCGGCAGGCAATACCGGAATCGCACTGAGTTGTCTGGCGGTAGTTTGCAGGCCGTTGATAAACCCACCTAGATAGGAGCTCTCGGCGCTGTTCAATTCCGGCGGCGCCAGCTGGGCCACCCCCAGGGTATCGGCCAGTTGTGCGATCAAGGTCATAGTGCTTTCCTCCGAGGGCGCGGCAAATACCATTTTGCCGCCAGTCTTGCTCGGTACTGCGTTTTCAATAATTGCTTCGCTGGTGTCAATTGCTTCGCTGGTGTTTATGGTCTCGATGCGCTTGAGTGCGACGGCGGCAATTTTCAATTCCGGCTGCTGGGAAATTGCATCGATTTTGTCGCTGGTGACGGCGTTAATGCAGAGGTTATCGCCGTAAACATCATTCCAATGAATAGGCGCGAAGCAGCAACCGGGCATGACTCTATCAGTGACGACCGCCGGCAAAACGGCGTAGCCGCGGCGCGAGCGAATCTCCACCTTGTCTTTGTTTTTAATACCCAGCTCGGCGGCATCCTGCGGATGTATCTCGACAAAGGTGCCTGGGTTGAGTTTGTTCAGCGTGGGAATTTTTCCGGTCTTGGTCAGGGTGTGCCACTGGTGCTGTACACGGCCAGTATTGAGCACCATGGGGAATTCCGCATCAGGCATCTCCTCGGCATCCACATGGGGGCGGGCGTGGAATTGCGCTTTGCCCGAGGCGGTGGCGAATACCAAATCCGGCTTGCCCTCGTCATCCATTTTCAGCGGCTGGTTGATGCCGTTATTTAAATAGCGAATCGGATTGCGCTCGCTGGCGTCTTCCGCACAGGGCCATTGCAGCGGCGACTGGCGCAGCCGCGCGTGGCTGACACCGCGCAGATCGTAACCGGTTTGCGGGTTGTAAAAACGTTTAATTTCGTTAAAGACTTCGGCCGCCGAATTAAAGTTAAAGCCCTGGCTAAAGCCCATCTCGCGCGCCACCCGGGCGATAATCTCCCAATCGGCCATAGCCTCACCGGGCGGACTTACCGCCTGTTGCATCAGCGTGAGGTTGCGCTCCGAATTGATCATTACCCCGTCTGCCTCGGCCCAGAGGGCGCCAGGCAAAAGGATATCGGCGTAGCGATTGGTTTCGGTTTCAAGAAATGCATCCTGAGCGATTACCAGTTCGGCTTTTTGCAGGCCGGCAATTACTTTTTGGCGGTTGGGCACACTGGCCACAGGGTTGGTGCAGATCACCCAGCAGGCCTTGATCTCGCCCGCGGCCATGCGCTCGAACATATCCACGGTGCCCTTGCCCAACTGAGTGCTCAAGCTGCCTGCAGGTAACTCCCATATACCTTCAACAAATTCGCGCTCGGCCTCCACCAAGACACTGCGCTGACCGGGCAGGCCCGGGCCCATATAGCCCATTTCGCGCCCACCCATGGCATTGGGCTGGCCGGTGAGCGAGAAAGGCCCACTGCCGGGGCGACAGATTTTGCCCGTGGCCAAATGCAGGTTGCAGATGGCATTGGTGTTCCAGGTGCCGTGGGTGGACTGGTTTAAGCCCATGGTCCAACAGGTAATAAATTCCGGCGCAGCGCCAATCATGCCCGCCGCCTTGATAAGGTCGGCGACGGCTATGCCGGTCAACTCACTCACCTTTTCCGGTGGGTAATCCGCCAGCAGCGCGGGGATTGCCTCCCATCCCTGGGTATGGCGAGCAATAAACTCTGGGTTGGTCTGGCCATTTTTAACCAGCAGGTGCAACAGGCCGTTAAGCAGGGCCAGGTCGGTGCCGGGTTTAATGGCGAGGAACAGATCGGCTTTTTCGGCGGTGGTGGTGCGCCTGGGGTCAACCACAATCAACTTGGCCCCAGCCTTGACCCGGTCCATCATGCGCAGGTAAAGAATGGGGTGACAGTCGGCCATATTGGCGCCTATCACCAAAAACAAGTCGGTCTTATCGAAGTCGTCGTAGGAGCCGGGCGGCGCATCTGAGCCCAGCGACAGTTTGTAGCCAGCGCCGGCGCTGGCCATACACAGGCGCGAATTGGATTCGATATTGTTGGTGCCGACAAAACCCTTGGCGAGCTTATTAATCAGGTACTGGGATTCAATCGACATCTGCCCCGACACATAAAACGCCAGGGCATTGGGGCCATCTTTTTCCAGAACGGCGTTGAGCCTTTGTGCTGTCGCTTTAATCGCCTGAACCATGGGCGTTTTAACCGGTTCATGGCGGCGCTCACTGCGCACAAAGGCAGATTCCATGCGCCCGGAGTTGACCAGCGCCTGGGCACTGGTTTGGCCTTTGGTGCACAGGCGCCCCTTGTTGGAAGGGTGATTTTTATCGCCGCTGACCTTGATAACCCTGGTGCCATCGGATTCGATCAGCAGGCCGCAGCCGACACCACAATAGGGACAAACGCTGGAGACAGTTTTTTGGGGGGAAATCGCCTGGGACATAAAGCTGGGTTACTCCTCGATAGTCGAGAAATAGCAAACCCTATGCCAGCAAACTAACAAACAGCCGATACCGCTGTAAAAGCGCTAAAAACACCTACAAGTTGCTTACAAATGCCGCTAAAGTAGCAATATGCCGTAGCCATCTATGGCTCGTTTACAGCTTGGCGTCGGCGCCGAAACCGGGAAACAGCCCCAAAGCAATGCAGCATTTGATTGGCGCACACAAAATCGACCCAAATAGGAGCAAGCTGACACCAATGGCATCGCACAACAAGAACGCGAAGCAGAGGCCTTGGCACCAAAAACGTGCTTTTCAGCCCGCTAATTGGCCTCTGCCTACTTATTAAGAACCCAACCTGGGATGAAATCAGTAGTCGGCAGAAGTCAAAAAGTCTTCTAAAATCAACTATATTCATTCTAAAGTTGATGCACCCACATAACTGTGAGCAATAACCAACCATTTGATTAAGCACTGCCCATGAATCCCAACACCCAGATTTACCATTGGCTCTCCAAGCTGGTGATCCCACAGCAGGATCTGACCAGCTTGAGCTTTTGTGATGGGAACAAGGAAGCCAGTGTGCGCAATTGGCGCCAGCACCTGCCGCTGATCCAAACCCAGCAGGCGAGTGCCCTGCTCTACCGCGCAGTGCAGGAAATCGCGCGCCTTAAAACGTCGGCCGATGTGCGCCTGGCTATGCTCGAGGAGCTGCGCAGCCCAATCCACCAATGCCTGGAGGTACTCGCGCAACGCTACCTGAACCAACCTTTGATTCTGCCCGAGGCCGCGCTTAAAACTGCAACCCTCGCCCAGGCGATTCAAAAGCATTTGAATAATGCCTATTTAGCCTGTGTGCGCGACTTCAGTCTGGTCGAGCGCAGCGACCAGG
>CBINKF010000083.1:0-8973 GCA_966251115.1 uncultured Cellvibrio sp. | reverse complement strand
AGAGGTTTTGAGCTGCCATTCTTTGGCGTCCTCCAGCGAGTAAAACAGCTCATTGTTGTGAAAGAAGGACACGCCACCGGGTAACTCCTAGCGAAAATCTGTCGCTAAACGGGTAGCGGCGTAGGAGGCGCTTTGATCGAACGTGCTGGGGTCCTGGGGCGGCTCAAACTCCTGATCCACATAGGAGAGACCCAGCTGCAGCGACAGCGCGGTTTTTTTGGTTTCCCAAAACTGGTAACCACTACCCGAACCCAAAATGTAGCTTTGATTCAAGCTGCGCTGGTCGTCGGCCCCGGCATCCAGGCTGTTGTACCAGAACCAGCGCGGGCGAAAGAACCAATCGAGCGAATAATGCAGGTTCCAGCGGGTTTGCGGGGTGAGGTGATCATAGGCGGATTTAGCATATTCGCCGCTAATCACATGGCGCAGCTCGTCGATACGCAGCTTGGTTTCGCCCTGAAGATTCCACTCATTGCGAGTTTCGTTACCGCTCGAGTAGGCCCCCCAGAGGTTAAGTTTGCCGGAATTGAGCCACTTGCCACCCACATAGTCTTCATAGGGTAATAGCGTCTTCAGGCTGAGCACGGGGATATGTTTGAGGTTGGCTCGGGCGCCGCAGTAATAGACCAGCTGCTCCTGCTCTACCCTATCGACGATACAGGCCTTTTTATTGGCACTGACCTTGAGCGGTTTATCACTGATGAGGTTTTTAATTTTGCTTTTTTTAATGCGCTGCTCACCAAAGTTGGTGGATTTCCACACCAGATCATCGCCTTCGATACGCACCACTTCGCCTTCGAGGCGATCGCCGTTGGTCAGCTCTACAACACCTGCCCAAGCGGGCAACCCCAGTATCAGGGTTAAAATAACTAGAATAAATCTCACTTACTTCTCAACTCGATTTTTACTCCGGCATTGCATTTAAAAGCGCCAAGGCACCACAGGGCAATTAAAAAAATGTTAATTTAGGTAAGTTGCCAGCAAAATTTGCTCTAATTTTACCCAGATACGCATTTGTTATGACTTATATCCATAACGCCAAAGAGCAGAAGCTCCAGGCGATATTTCTGGCGTTGGCCAGTATTCCGGCGGGAAAAGTAATCAGTTACGGCCAGTTGGCACAATTGGCCGGCATCCCTGGCGGTGCGCGCCAGGTGGGCAAAGCCTTGAGCCAATTACCCGAGGGAAGCGAATTACCCTGGTTCCGCGTGATAAATGCCCAGGGGCGCATTTCTTTACCCGCTGATTCTGCGGGGTATTACCTGCAAAAACAAAAACTCGAAGCGGAAGGTGTTATCTTTAAAAACGACAAGATATCGCTGCGCGAATTCGGATTTCTTAACTCCCTCACATAAAAAGCAGAATGACCACTAATCACCATGAGTATTCCGGCATTGCAGGTATTCGCCGCGCCTTTGCCACACCATCCGCCTTAACCCTGTTTTTTTTCGGTATAGGTTCGGGCCTACCTTTTTTGCTGGTGGGCTACACACTCTCCACCTGGCTGCGCGATGCGGGGCTGGATTTAGGCACCATCGGCCTGATTAGCTTTGCCAGTTTTTTTTATGTGCTCAAATTCGCCTGGGCACCCATTATTGACCGCTTTCCCCTACCCTTTTTAGGCAGACGTCGCGGCTGGCTGGTAGCCTCGCAACTTTTGCTCATGGCAAGCCTCGCCGGTATGGCGCTTACCAATCCCACACAAAATTTAGAATTATTTATTGCGTTTATTGCACTGGCAGCATTTGCTGGCGCCACCCAGGACACCCTGGTAGACGCCTATCGCATTGAAATTGCACCGGTGGAAACCCAAGCAGCC
The DNA here is from genome assembly GCA_966251115.1 of uncultured Cellvibrio sp. GTDB lineage: Bacteria > Pseudomonadota > Gammaproteobacteria > Pseudomonadales > Cellvibrionaceae > Cellvibrio. Next base: position 7,154 of record CBINKF010000083.1, on the reverse strand, counting down.
CTGGCCGCCACCTATGTGCTGGGCTATCGCATTGGCTTGATTGCCTCGGGTGCGGGCGCCCTGGGCCTGGCACAAACCAACAGCTGGGAGATAAGTTATTTGAGCATGGCCGGCATTATGCTGCTGCCAATAGCGGCGGCCCTGCTGTGTCGGGAGCCAGATGAAACGCAACTACACATTCGCGATATTAATATTCAGGATGCTTTTGTGTTGCCCTTCCGCGAATTTTTCCAGCGCAATGGTCTGCGACTCGCTTTAGCGTTTTTACTCTTTGTCGGCCTGTTTAAATTGCCCGACCAAATGATTGGTGTCATGGCCGGCCCCTTTTATTTGGATTCCGGTTTTACCAAGGGCGATATAGCCGCAATATCCAAACTCTATGGGGTGTGGATTGGTATTGCCGGCGCCTTTTTGGGCGGTTTTGCGCTGGCGATATTCAGCATCTACCGCATGCTGTTTTTAGCGGCGCTGGTGGTTTCTCTGTCTAACCTGGCCTACTTGCTCATGGCCCATTTTCCGTCACAACTCTGGTCATTTTTTGTAACCATTACGGCAGATAACCTGGCCCAGGGTTTTGCCGGAGTAATTCTGGTGGCGTTTATGTCGAGCCTCACCGACAAAAATTTTACCGCGACGCAATATGCACTACTGGCGTCGCTCGCCAATTTGCCGGGCAAGTTTGTAGGGGGGGTATCCGGGTTTATTGTGGAATCCACCAGCTACAGCACCTTTTTTATTTTGAGCACCCTCTCGGTGGCGCCCACGGTGCTGCTGCTATGGTGGTTAAAAAGAAAGGTTGATAATTAATCGCGGAAATTATTGAACTGCATAGGCATGCCCAAATCAGCAGCGCGCAATGCGGCTATACACTCTTGCAAATCATCGCGCTTTTTGCCGGTAACACGCACCTGCTCGCCCTGAATACTGGCCTGGACTTTTAATTTTTTATCTTTTACCAGGGCGACAATTTTCTTCGCCAGGTCTTTATCTATGCCGGTGCGCACTTTAATGTCGCGCTTCACCTGTTTGCCGGCGCTGACTACCTTGCCAATTTCCAGACAGCCAACATCGATATTATTTTTGGCCATCGCCGGGCGCAATATATCCAGCATCTGTTCCAGCTGCATTTCGGCATCGGCGGTAATGGTAATTTCAAACTCCTTGCGCTCATATTTGGCATCCACGCCTTTAAAATCAAAACGGTTGGTGATAATACGCTGCGCCTGATCCACGGCGTTGGTCAGGTCGTGCTTGTCCACTTCGGACACCACATCAAAGGATGGCATAACAAACCTCAAAAACTTTTTAGAAAATTAATTTGGGCGATTAAACTTTGGGTAATTAAACCTTGAGTAATTAAACAAAGAGTGTGGCAAAGGCTATGGCGCACACCCAAAACAACAGCGAGCGCTTGTAGAGCGGCAAGCAAGACTTGACCAGTGCCAGAGAATAAGCCGGTTCGGAGTGAATGGTAATCACATCGCCGGTCAAATCTTCAATAATATCCTGGGTTTCCACTTGCAGATTCTCTTCCGCCGCCGCGCGCGCTTCGGGGGATAGCTGGTCTAAATTGCGGGTGCTGGCCAGCGTTGGGGCACCCAGCGCACCGCGCAGGGTCTCGTTAAGCACAGTGGCAGATGACTTCTCTATATCCAGCATATTTTCACGCAGTGGGCAGGTTTCAAAATTACCTACCAGCGCCCAGGTGATTCCCATCAAACGCACTGAGGGCAACTCCAGCAACCACAGCCACTGCGCGGCAATTTTGTAGTGGTTATCGTCGGCAAAGTCGCGGTACATCAGGCTCATGCGATAGAGCAGCGCGCCAAAAGGGCCGGCAATAACAAACCAGAAAATAACCGCAAAGGTGTTTTCATAGCCGCGATAGGCAAACATCTTCAGCGCCAGGGTGTGCAGGGATTTCCAATCGCCAATTTCTTCATCGGCATAGCTTTTTTTGCCGTTTAGGCCAAGCCATTGGGTGGCTGCAACGTTGTCGTCTTTAGCCACCAGCTCCAAATAGTGTTTGATATCTTCCAGCACATTACCGCGCCCCAGACTGTAGAGCAGTACGGGAAAGTAGATAAAAAACAGCCAGGGTCTGCCAAATGCTTTTTGCACAAACAAAAACACTATCACCAAAACAGCCAGGGGAATCACCAGCGACAGTAACAGTGGTAGGGCTGGCACAGATGCGAGGCCGGGAATTTTTTGCAGGCGCTGAGAGAGCAATTTGAACCAACCATCGTACTGGGAGGTTTTGATTGAACCCACCCAATAGAGAAGCGCCAGAACTGCAACCAAACTGAGAAAATTCATAACAATCCTATGACTCGTCAACAAGTGAAGCTTTGTAGCCAACCCAGTCAAATGCAGGACCGGGATCAGTTTTTCGCCCTGGCGCTATATGCTCGTGGCCAGTAATTCGCTGGGGCGTAAGTTTAGGGTAAGTGGCCAGCAACTGGCGAGTAACTTTTTGCAGGGCCGCATACTGCTTATCGGTATAGGGCAAGCTGTCCGTGCCTTCCAGTTCTATGCCTATCGAAAAGTCATTGCAATTTTGCACACCCTCAAAACTGGAGGCACCGGCATGCCAGGCGCGCTCCTCAAAGGACACAAATTGAACAATTCGTCCACTGCGCTCAATAAATAAATGGGAGGACACCTGCAAATGGGCAATGCTGGCAAAATAAGGATGAGCGCGGGGGTCCAGGCGATTGCGGAAAAAATCCTGCACATAGCCGCCGCCAAATTCGCCGGGAGGCAAGCTGATATTATGAATCACCAGCAAACTCACCTCCGCCCCCTGTGGGCGCTGGTTAAAGTTGGGAGAGGGACAGGCAATGGCCTCGCGCAGCCAGCCGTTAACTATGGCATCTGTAGTCAATTGATCGGCCTCATGCGGGGACAGTGCGCTCTGCAGCCCACAGGCGCAGTTGCGCGATTTGCTCTGCCATAACAACAGACAATGGGCTGGTTGCGGCGATTTCTGCCAGCAGGATTTCGGTGGTCAGTGGTTGATTGGCAGCATTGGCGGTGTAGAGCGACGCTATAACCGCCTGCTCAATTTCCGCACCGGAAAACCCGTTGGATGCCACGGCCAATTTATCCAGATCAAATTGCTGCGCCTGGCATTGGCGCTTGCCCAAATGAATGGCAAATATATCGCGCCTGATACTCGGTTCAGGCAGGTCGACAAAAAAGATTTCGTCCAGTCGGCCTTTGCGGATAAGTTCCGGAGGCAAGCGGGTGATGTCGTTGCTGGTGGCGACAATAAACACGCGCGTGCTGTGCTCCGCCATCCAGGTTAACAGGCTGCCCAGAAGGCGCTGCGAAATACCATTGTCGCTGCTCTCCTGCGCCATGCCTTTTTCAATTTCATCGAGCCAGAGCACGCAGGGTGACATGGCATCGGCAAGTTTGAGAGCCTCGCGCAAATTGCGCTCGGTTTCGCCGTGATATTTGTTGTAGAGCGAGCCCACATCCAAGCGCAATAACGGCAGGCCCCACAAACCGGCAACCGCCTTGGCCGCCAGACTTTTACCGCCACCCTGCACCCCCAACAACATTATGCCCTTGGGTCGATCCAGCTTGCTGTTGTCGCCGCTGAAGGCGTCGCGGCGAGTGGTCAGCCAGCGTTTGAGGTTGTTGAGCCCGCCCACTTGCGAAAAGTCCTGGGTTTGGGATTCAAAGCTCATCACCCCTTCCATATCCAGCAGGGCAAACTTGGCTTTGTTAATCCGCGGCAGGTCCTCGTCGTTAATGGCACCGTCGTTCCAGATAGCCGAACGCACCAGGCGGCGCAGATCACTGGAGCTTAAGCCCTGCAGATTGTTGACCAGCTTTTTAAGGGTGATATTGTCGGTTTTTACCCGCGCCGCGCCGTGGCGATCCGACCAGTCCTTGGCCTCTTCGCGAATTATCGCCATGATCTTGTCTTCATCGGGTAAGGTCATGGTAAAAGCGGCGGAGTAGCGCGCAATTTCTGCAGGCAGACGCAATTGATGGCTGATAAACACCAGGGTGTGGGGCAAGGCAAAATGGTTGAGCGCCAGATCCTTTAACTGGCGCACCAGTTTAGGGTTTTCCGCCAGAAAAGGATGCATGTCGCAGAGCGCAAAAATACCCGGCTGATTAAGGCTTTTGAGGTGCGCCAGCATTTCCTCCGGGTCGAGCATATCGCTGCCCTTGGGAATTAGCTGAGGGCCAAAACTGGCCTTGCTCAGCCCCTCGGTAATCGACCAGCGGTGCACATCCCGCCCCTGTTTGCTGGCAACTTTTAACAGCAGGTCGAGCGCGCGCTTCTCCTCGTAGGTTTCAATAACTATGAGTGGAATTCGGGCATCCAGCAGCAGCTTTAATTCGTCGACGTCTTGCACTTGTCCTTCTCCGGCAGTTTTTATAGCTTTGCAGGATTATAGAGCCAAGCAGCCTTGCACGAATATACTCAGGCCAGATTATCCCCCGGCGGGTCAAGCCAATACCGAGCAGCTGGAGGCTGGGGCAATACCCGCGCCTCCCACTCCGTTGGCTAATGCAACTGTAGCGATTTCGCCTGGCGAATATCGGCGCTGGAGGCACCCAGTTGTACCTGATACTTACCTGTATCCACACGGTAGGCCCTGGCGCTTTCATCGTAGTAAGTCATATCGCGGCCAGGTATCAATTCAAATGCCAGCTCACGCGCCTCACCTGGCTGCAAGTGCACGCGTTGAAAGCCACGCAGTTCCTTGTTGACGCGACCGTGCGCTGTTTTAAGCGGCCGCACATAGAGCTGCACTACCTCGTCGCCCGCCAACTTGCCACTGTTTTTTACCCTCACAGTCACTTTGACGGGCTGGTCGCCGCTGGCCTTGGTGCGGTTTATCTGCATCTGGCTGTAGCGAAATTGGGTGTAGGACAAACCATAGCCAAAGGGATAAAGCGGCTTGCCCTTAAAGTAGCGATAGGTGCGTCCCGCCATCTGGTAATCGTCAAAATCAGGCAGTTTTTCGTCGGCTTTATAAAAGGTAACCGGCAAGCGCCCAGCGGGATTGGTATCTCCAAAAAGCGCATCCGCCACAGCTGTTCCGCCGCGCTGGCCGGGGTACCAGGCGAGCAGAATAGCGGGCAACTTTTTATCGGCCCAATCCACGGCCAAAGCCGAGCCACTGGTCAGCACCAGCACCACAGGTTTGCCCGTCGCATACAGCGCTTCCAACAACTGTTGTTGGCTGGCGGGCAGGCGCAGGTCGGTGCGATCGCCGCCGGCAAAGCCTGGGTAACTCACCTTCATCTCCTCGCCTTCCACATCGCCGGTCAGACCGCCCACAAAGATCACCACATCAGAAGCCTGAGCGGCAGCCAAAGCCTCTTCGCGCGGCGACTGGGCGCCAGGTAAACGCCACCCCAGGCGCACCTCGGCATCGCGTGCCTCCTCAAAATATTCCACTTTAAGTTGATACGCTTTACCCGCCTCCAAATTTACCCAGGCACTATGGTTTTGTAGGCGTTCGGCACTTTGCCAGGCATCAATAATCAGTTTGCCGTCGAGATAGTCGCGGCCGCCGTCATTGGTGCCCAGGCTCAATTCGTAGCGACCGGTTACCGGCGGCAACAGCTGCCCGCTCCAGCGCGCACTGAAATTGTCGCCGCTCAGCGCTTTATCACTGCCAAGTTGACCCTGGGCCACCAGATTATCGGTGGGCGAGCCTCTATCCCAGCGAAATGCCAGGCGGCTATCGATTCGCGTCAATACAGGTGCGCCCGCCAGATCTTTGCCGCGGAAATATTCGCCACTTAAGCCCTGATCTTTGCTAGCCATCGCCGGGCGCAAAAAACGCGCCTCAATCACCTGGGCAGCGCGCGGTTCTTCGCGCCCTGCCACCAGGTCCGCCCCGCGCGCATAGTGCACCTTGGTGGTTGGTGAAACAGCGGCTTTTATCCCCTGCAAAATGGTGACAGGGGCCGCCGGTGTGCCGTAATAGTTGCCCAGCAGCGCCATAACATCATCGGCGGTGGGGCCAATCACTGCGATATTTTTCAGGTCCTTTTTGAGTGGCAATATCCCCTTATTTTTGAGCAGGACCAGGGACGCGTCCGCCGCCCGGCGCGCCAGTTGGTCATGTTCAGGTGCCTGATTAACACGGTAGGGAATCTGCGCCCAGCGCACCTGCTTATCCGGGTCGAACATACCCAGACGGAAACGGGTTTGCATCAACGGCACCAGCCGTTGGTCGATTTGCGCTTCACTGATCAACCCCTGCTTAACCGCACTGACCAAGGCTTCGTAAGTGCGGCCACAGTTGAGGTTATCGCCCTGTTTTACCGCCAAGGCCGCAGCCTGCTCAGCGCTTTGCACGATTTTGTGGTGCTGGTAAATATCCCCAACCGAATCACAATCGGATACCACATAGCCCTTAAAACCCCAATCCTTACGCAGGATATCCACTAACAAACGCTGGCTGGCGGAAGCGGACTCGCCATTCACCCGGTTGTAAGCGCCCATTACTGCAGCCACCTGTCCCTCCTGTACCAGCGCGCGAAAGGCGGGCAGATACGTTTCGTACAGATCGCGTTCACTCGGGTGAACATCAAATTCGTGGCGACTGGCCTCCGGCCCCGAGTGAACGGCGAAGTGCTTGGCAGTGGCATCCAGCTTGCGGTATTTGGGGTCATCCCCCTGTAGCCCTTCAACAAAAGCCACCCCCATGCGGCTGGTCAGATAAGGGTCTTCACCATAGGTTTCCTGGCCTCTGCCCCAGCGCGGATCGCGAAAGATATTGATATTGGGTGACCAAAAGGTCAGCCCCTGATAGCGCTGACGCAGGCCGCGACTGGCAAATTCCTGGTGTTTGGCGCGCGCCTCATCGCTGATGGTATCGGCAACCCTTTTCATCAACAGTGGATCAAAAGTCGCCGCCAGACCTATGGCCTGGGGGAAAACCGTGGCAGAACCGGCGCGTGCCACGCCGTGCAGGGCCTCATTCCACCACTCGTAGGCGGGCACCCCCAGGCGCGGAATCGCCGGCGCATCGTTCATCATCTGGCTGACTTTTTCCTCTAGCGTCATATGGGCCACCAGGTCCCGCGCGCGCGCTTCAAAACTGGCCTGGGTATCGGAATAAATCGGCTGAGCTGGATTGGCCGCCACTGAATGGTGGGCACTCAGGGTG
>CBINKF010000082.1:0-9020 GCA_966251115.1 uncultured Cellvibrio sp. | reverse complement strand
TGCTGTTCCACTTCCACAAAGGGCTCAAATACCCCGCGCGGGAAGGCGTCGAAGCGGGCGCCGTCGAGCATGTAAAACATATTGGGGTATTTGTTGGCGGTGACTATGGTCATGCCATTGGCTTTGAGAATGCCGGTATCCGCCCAGGTAGTACCCGAGCCCATTTTTATTTGCTGGACATCCTGCAGGGTTTTAACCTGGTCGAAGCGCGCCTGGTCACCCTGGCGAATGATAAAAATGCGGTGGCCGAGCAGGCCTTTAAACAGGGGAATGCGCACCGGGTCGAATTTGGCCTCTGTGTCCATATTGGTGGAGGCCCAGAAGAGGTCGTACTTGCCGTTGGCAACGTCCTCCATGATGCGCGATTTGGTGGCACCGTCTTCAATGCTGTTGATGCGGTATTTATTGCCAATATGTTGATTGGCTAATTTGATCATCTCCACCGCATAGGGGCTGTTGACATCGCTGGAGGTGTTGAGGTTGATGACGGTTTCGGCGTAGGCGCTGCCGCAGAACAACGCCAGGCCCGACAAGATCAGGCGCAATTTGTGTTTGACCATAATGTGCAATCTTATGTTTGTTTGATTTTATCGTCGGATCGCGCGCGTCCTGCCCGCGACCCCAGGGCTGTAGTGCTTAAAGCATAGTTTATTTTATCGTTAAAAATAGGTTGTGCTTATTCCCTTAGTTTTGGAATTTTAATGGACTGCTGCGCAAATCACCCTGCTGCGCGCTCAGGCTCAAGCTGCTGAGATCGCTGCCCACCTGTACCAGGGCGACCGCCTGGCCGTCGCTGGTTTCCAGCTCGGCCGGGCTGATCAGCTGGCCGTCGCCACTCAGGCTAAAGCGGATTTTATCGCCCTTGGTGTGCAGCGGGTTACCGGCGCTGTCCACCAGTTGGGCGCGTACAAAAACCAGGTCCTTCACGCCGGTTTGCGGCGCTACGCCCTGGGTGTCCAGGCTCAGGCGCAGGCCTGCGGGGGCGCCCGGGGTGATCACTGTGTCCTCAGCCACCAGCTTGTCGCCAATAAAGGCCACGGCTTTGAGTTCACCTGCTTCAAATTCTGGAATTTGGAAGCTGAAGGGCGGGTGGTTCAAGTGGTCGCTTAGGGTGTTTTGGTCCGGGTGCTGTTTGCCCAGGCTCTTGCCGTTGAGCAGTAATTCCACCTGCTCGGCGTTGCTGAAAACGCGGATATTCAAGCTGGAGTCCGGCTGCCAATAGCTGGCGATTTTTACCATGGGGCCGGCGTTGTAGGTGCTGGAGCGCTCCTGCGCGTCGCGCTGACTCTGGAACAAGTAGTAGCTGAACTTGGGCAGGCGGTCGATGCTCATAATACCCGAGGATTCCAGGTCGGGCGAGTAGCCGCGGTTGTAGTCGAACATCACCCAATAGCCATCGGCAAAGGCCGGGGTGCGGCGGTTGTCGTTGTGCGCTTCCTGGATATTGGTGGCCTGCTGCAGCAGACGCTTTTCGCCATCGCCCAGCAGCTGGCGGCTGGAGCGGTCGGCTTGCAGCAAATCCCCCCAGGCGCCCTGATTGAGGCCGGCGTTCATGGCGTAGTACTCCCAGTCGCCGTACTCACTCACTATGTAGGGCTTGGTGGGTGGGGTGTAATGTTCCAGGCGGTGTTGGCGCGCCTGCAGGTAGATATCGTAGCCATATTCCTGCCAGCCAGCGGAGTAGGTGTTGGGGTCGGGATATTCCTCGTGGACGATTTTGGTGAGCGAGTCGATAAAGGCTTCGCTCATCCAGGACTCGTTGAGCGAGCACTCCCAGGCCAGTACCGAGGCGTGATTGCGGTCGCGGCGAATCAGGTCGCGGCAGGTCTGCTGGATTTGCGCCTGGAAGGCCGGGTCTTCAGAGAAATACTGCCAGCCGAGCACCGAATCCAGCAGCACCAGGCCCAGCTCATCGGCGGCCGCCATAAATGCTTCTGATTGCGGATAGTGGGACAGGCGCACATAGTCAAAGCCCGCGGATTTAATGCGCACCGCATCGCGGTAGTCGGCGGCATCGGAGGTGGCGTAGCCCACATAGGGGTACTCCTGGTGGCGGTTGACGCCGCGCAGGAAGGTTTTTTCGCCATTGATAAACAGCTCGCCATTCACCAGTTTGAATTCGCGGATACCCAAGCGGGTGGATTGCTCATCCACCAGGGTATTGCCATCGTAAACCCGGGTTACCAGGGTGTAGAGCTTGGGGGATTTGGGCGACCAGAGCTTGGGCTGGGGCAGCACCAGTTCAATATGGCTCTCGGCGGCACTCTGGCCATTAAGGTGTTGCATATCGCCGGTTTGGTCGACCACCACCTGGTCGCCGTCCATCAGCCGCTGCACCACCTGGAAGGCCTTGGGATCTATATCGGCGTTGTAAACCTGGGTTTGAATATCCAGGGTTGCCTGGTCTTTACTCACCTGCGGGTAGGTGACGAAAACTCCGCCGCTGGCGCGGCTGTTGGCAGCGATTGGGTCGGTGATGTGCAGCTCGTTATCGATATGCAGGGTGACATGGCGATAGATGCCGCCGTAGGTGTTGAAGTCCAGATCTTTAAGCGGTTTGGGGCCAGTGACCGGGTTGTCGCGGTTGTCCAGGCGCACCAGCAACTCGTTGGGTGCATTCCATTTGAGCTTGTCGCTCAGCGCCAGGGTAAAGGGCAGGTAGCCGCCCAGATGGCTGCCCAGCTTCTCGCCATTAAGCCAGACTTCGGCGCCATTCATGGCGGCGTCAAAGGTGATGCTGATCTGCTTGCCTTTCCAGCTGGGGTCTGGCGTGAGAGTCTTTTTGTACCAGGCATCGCCCTGGAATTGATCCTTGATTACCAGCGGTAGAATCTCCGGCGCGTGGGGAATCCTCACCGCCTCCCAATTGCTGGCGTGTTGGGCGTCGCTTAAGTCCAGCGCCTGGCTGGAGCGCATAAATTGCCAGTCTTTATCCAGGTTGATATCGGCAAAACTAGCATTTTTGTCCGACTGGCTGCAGCTGGCCATGAGCGCGGCGGCGACCAGCGGCAGGAGTTTGCGGGTAATTTTCATCTTCTTGTTCCCATCAGTAGCTAATCTGTTTTTGGCGATTCGGCGTTTGCTGTCGCAATTTATTGATAGGGCGCCGAAAAAAATAAAAACGCGGGCAGCGCCTCGTTGCGGTTGCCCGGGTCAAAAAAACTGGCGTTTTCCCAGTGGGACCCAGTTCCCCAAAGGGTCTTGCACCGGGTGCTCACCCAGGCCGGCTCCCAGTAGATAACGCCCGCGCCGCCGGCGCTTTTGACTGTTTGGGTCAAGGTTAGCAGATAGCGCACCTGGCCCTGGGGGCTAGCGGGGAACCCCTTAAGCAGGGCCTTGTCGCCCAGCACATTATTGGCCTTATCGTAGTTTTGCAAAGTCCAGGGATAGGCCGTTTCCACAATCATCACCGCCTTGCCGTAATCCCGCTTCAGCGCCGCTATGGCCTTGGGCAGCTGGTCGAGCTTGTAATCAGACCACTGCGGATAGTAGGAGAGTCCGATAATATCGAAGTCAGTCACGCCGTTTTCCCTGGCCTGCTTAAACCACCAGAGCGCATTTTCCGGCTGGGCAATATGCAGGACGATTTGTACCGGCTTGTCCACCATCCGGCTGTAGTCGCGCACCGCCTTGATACCAGCGTTGAGCAGCTGGGCATTGCGTGGCCAGTTGGGAATGCCGCGCACCAGCTTGTCCTCCTGTTGGAGAATTTCGATATTAGTCTCGTTGCCCACCTGCACCAGGGTCGGCAACAGGCCTTTTTCATCCAGGGTTTTTAGGGTGTTAAAGGTGTAGCCGTAAAGTGTTTTGGCCAGCTCATCAGTATCGCTAATTTGTGCCCAAAGCCTGGGCACAAATTGCTTTTCCGGGTCGGTCCAGGTGTCGGAGTAGTGGAAGTCGAGCAGGGTATTCATGCCCGCCTGCTTGGCGCGCGCCAGGGTTTTTTCCACATCATCCAGGTGGGAGTACTTGGTCCAATCCGGGTTGTGCCACAGGCGCACCCGCACCAGGTTGGCGCCCTTGCTGGCAAACAGTTGGAAGGGCTCTTTTTTGTGGCCTTTTTCGCGGTAGACAGCGCCGCAGTCTTCCATCTCATTGATATAGGACAGGTCGGCGCCCAGGTAAAAAGGTTGCTCGGCGCGACTGAACGACGCCAGCCAGGCACAAAGCAGTAGCGCTATGCTTTTTTTAAACATCTGTTTCATCCTCTCGGTAAATTCGGAATATACAAAACCCCGAAAAAAAGGCGGCTGCCGAAGCAGCCGCAATAACGCATGGATCGAGTGGGAGAAATTACATTTTCCAGGTGAAATCCACGAGGTAAGAGCGACCGTAGTCGTCGTAGCGCTTGAGGTTTTCAGACTGGTTGTTTTGAGAGAGACGCAGACGCTCGTTGGAAAGGTTGAACGCCTGGAAGCGCACATTCCAGTTGTCGTTGATGTCGTAGGCGATGCTAAAACCAAGGTTTAGCTCTGGGTCCATACGGGTCAACTCTGATGCGTCCCAGGTAAATGAACTGGTATAGGCAGAGTGGTATTTCCAGCCGATACGGGCGTCCAGGCCATTGTTGGAGTACCAGAGGTCCAGGGTCGCGGTATCGCGCGCCAAACCTGCCATGGGCAGGGGGTTGTTGCTGGGCGCAAATTCGTGGATGTTGGACTCGGCCAAAGCGTAGTTGGAGTAGATACCAAAGCCATCAACCGGTAGGAATTCCAACGGCATCTGGAAGGTCAACTCGGCGCCGCGGACATAGCCGCCATCGCCATTGGTAGGGCCGTAAATGTCGAAGGTGCCCTGCTGGCTGGTGGACTGACCCACAGTGGCATAGCCGATATAGTCTTTGATGTCTTTGTAGTAAACGCTCAGCGCAGCCAAGGATTCGTCGGCAAAGTACCACTCGTAGGCCACGTCAATTTGATCCGAGGTGAAGGGCTTGAGCAGTGGGTTGCCGGCGCTGCCTGATGAACCTGTCTGAATGGCACTGATGTACTGGCCGGCACGCAGCTCGTCCAGAGGTGGACGGGAGATAGCCTGGGCCAGGCCCACGCGCACTATGCGGCTGTCGTCCAGGAACAGGTTGAGAGTCGCGCTGGGGAGGGTTTTACTGTAGTCGTTGTCAACACTGCGACCATCGAGCATATTGTTGCCGTCAATGCCATCGTTGCCTTCATAACTGCTGGTGGAGATACTCACCTGGCGCAGGCCGATGTTGGCGTTGTACTCCAGTCCGCCCAATTGGCCCTCCAGGTCCAGGCGCACATAGCCGGCGTTGTTGTCCTCTTTAACTTTCCAGTAGCGATCCCAGGCCACAGTGCCCAGTTCTTTATGCACGCCGCCGTAAATCAGGTTGGCGGTCGCCTTGTAGGAGGGGGCATTCAGATAGGGCACCGTCTCGAAGGCATCCATGGTGTAAGAGCTGAGGAAACCAGCGGGGAAGGCCACGGCAGTGCCGTTATCTGTGGCATCGGTGCGGTCCATGGTGAAGGTTTTCCAGACCACCTCTTTTTCGCGGCTGGCAGCGCGCAGACCAAAGCGCAGGGCTTTGATGTCGCCAATTTCCAGGTCGCGTTTAAAGTCCAACTGCACGCTAACAATATCGTCGTCCAGGGTGGAGCCTTCGTTAACATTGCTCAGCCAGTTGTAGGCGGCGTCTTCAGGCGTCCACAGGCTGGAGCCTTCGGGAGCGGTGAACGAGGGGCGACCACGCAGGTCATAGCTCCAGGTTTCAGCGTATTGGTCCAGGTAGATGGCATTCCAGGAGTTGCGACGTTTGGCGTTGGAGGCGGAGAAGTCGGCGTCAATGGTCCACTTGTCCCAGCCGGTGTAATTTAATTTCAGGCCCTGGGTCAAACCGGAGTTTTCCTGGTCGTAAGCGGCGATCACATGGCGAATCTGGCCTTCCCAACCGTTGATGGTGGCGGCTACCGCGTGGTTGCCCACCAGGCTGACATCGCTCAGCAGGTTGCCAGGTTGGCCTGGGTTGCTGCCGCTTTCTTCTATACCCCAGCCGGTCCAGGGGCCGGGGTTAAGGCCAATATCCTGCATCCAGGTTTGGTTTTGCTCTTCGTTCATTTCGAACTTGGTGTAGAGCACATCGTATTTAACATTGAGTGAATCGCTTGGGTTCCACTCAATGGCAGAGAGAATACCCTGGCGGTCCTGAGTCAGTTTTTTCACTTCGCCAGCCACGCCCCAAGGGGTGTTGCCCATACTGCCCTGGCCATCCAGATCCCACAGGGTTGGGTCGCTAAAGCCCCAGCCCTGCAGAGATTCATAGGCATTTTTTTGCTTCTGCTTGGAGACGCCAATGGCCCAGGCAAAATCGTCACTGAACTTGTGGATGTAAGCGGCGCTAAAACGGTCGCCCACTGGGTTGTAATCGGGAATGTCCTGGCCAGCTTCGTTGTATTGGACGCCGGCGCGCACTATAGCTTCGGGGCCGGTGTAAGACAGCGGCGAAATAGTGCGCAGGTTGATGGTGCCCGCAATGCCGCCTTCCACCAGGTCGGCGGACTGGGTTTTGTAAACCTCCGCGCCCGAGACCAGCTCGGATGGGTATTGCTCGTAGCGAATCGCGCGGCCAGGCTCAGGGCTGGCTACTTCGCGACCGTTTACAGTGCCCAGCACCATGCGTGGACCCAGGCCGCGAATCGTGGCCTGGCTCTCGTTACCGCGGTCGCGGGCGCCGTTTACACCGGGCAGGCGCACCAAGGCTTCGGCAATAGTTACCGCGGGGGTGGCGTTAATATCATCCATAGACACGGCTTCAACAATCTTGTCGCTCGATTGTTTGATATCTATGGCTTTTTCCAGAGCGGCACGCATCCCGGTAACCACAACTTCTTCAACATTGTTACCGGCATTGGCGGATTGATCCTGTGCAAAAGCCAGGCCGCTGGCCAAGCTCAAGGCGATAAACAGGCTGCTGCGCATAAAGCGCGGTTCTTGTGTGTATTGCATCTCTCTCTAACCTCATTGTTATTGGGATTTATCATATTTATAGGCTTATATGGTCATGGCTTTTGCCGCAGGTGTCAAGTGCCCAAAAAAATAAAAAAATAGCGGGTAACTTCGCTGAAAATATGGTCATTGTGACAATATGACGCGAAGGGTGATGCCCAACATTGCTGAACTTGATGCAGTTTATTAGTGAAAAATAGCGGAGTTGACCTGGATTGAGCGGATTTTTGCCCGAGTGAAAATTCTCTGTGCTGATTGCCGTGCCAGTGACGAAATCGCCGCCGAGCGCGTCGGAGCTGCTAGTATTTCCTCCATCTAAAAAAGCCAAGATGGACCCTCTGCATGTTGAATTTCACCTCTGTGCCCGCCGAGTTACAGCCGCTGCCCCAGCGCCACTGGGAGCAGTTTGAAGCGGCCCTGACGGCCCAGTCACTAACGCACCCGCGCGAGCTGTTACCCGCCGCTGTTACTGCCGATGAATTTTCCCGCCAGCTCACGCGCGCCTGGGTGGGCAGCGAGTTTATCGCCCAGAGCGCGGCGCGCTGGCCCAGCTATTTACTGGATCTGATCCGCAGCGGCGAGTTGTTTAGCCCCTGGGGCGAGCAGGGGCTGGAGCCCTTCGCTCAGGCTATGGCCGCGTGCAGCAGCGATGCCGAGCTTGATGCCTGTGTGCGTCGCTTCCGCCAATTGGCGATGATCCGGTTGATCTGGCGCGACTTGAATCGCCTGGCGCCCATGCAGGAGGTGACCGCCGAGCTGTCGCGCTTTGCCGATACCGCCATTCGCCTGACTGCGGACTTTCACTATCGCGCCCTGGAGGCACTGTACGGTCAGCCCATGGGCCGCGATTGCGGCGAAGTCCAGCCCTTTATGGTGCTGGGGATGGGCAAACTGGGGGCGGGCGAGCTGAATATCTCCTCGGATATAGACCTGATTTTTACCTTCCCCGAGAGCGGTGACACCAATCACCCAAGTCGCAGCATTTCCAACCAGGAATTCTTTATCAAGTTGGGGCAAAAGCTGATTAAAAGCCTGGATAACTTGACTGCCGATGGCTTTGTGTTCCGCGTGGATATGCGCCTGCGCCCCCACGGCCAGAGCGGCTCCCTGGCGATGAGTTTTGTCGGCCTGGAGGATTACTATCAAACCCAGGGGCGCGAGTGGGAGCGCTACGCCATGATCAAGGCGCGCACTGTGGCCATGGTTGGTGGGCGCGATGAAGCCCAGCGCCAGGCATATCGCAAACAGCTGCGCAAATTGCTGCAGCCTTTCACCTATCGCCAGTACATTGACTACAGCGCCATTGAATCCCTGCGCGAAATGAAGGGGCTGATTGCGCGCCAGGTGCAGCGCAAGGGCATGAACCTGGATGTGAAGTTGGGCGAGGGCGGTATCCGCGAGGTGGAGTTTGTGGTGCAGGCGTTCCAGCTCATTCGCGGTGGCCGCGACAAACAGCTGCGCAAGCGCAAGGTGACGCTGCTGCTGCCTATTTTGGAGCAGGAGGGTTATCTACCGCCGTGCACAGGTGCCGCTTTGCTCGAGGCTTATATCTTCCTGCGCAACACCGAACACGCTATCCAGGGCTATCAGGATAAGCAGACTCAGGCGCTGCCTATAGATCCCGCCGGCCAGGCCCGTCTTGCCTGGGTGCTGGGCTTTGCCGATTGGGACAGCTTTGCCGCTAAATTAGGTGAATATCGAAGCCGGGTTAATCGCGAATTCAAGGCGGTAATTGCGGCGCCCGACGAAGAGGAATCCCTCGACCAGAAACAACTGGATTTTTGGCTGGGGCTTTGGGAGGGCAGTATCCAGGGCGAGGACGCGCTCCACTCCCTGGCCAAACGCGATATAGAGGCGCCGGGGCTTTTGTTTAAAGCCCTGCAGGATTTGCGCGAGGGCAAAGCGGTGGGCGCGATGCAGGCCAGCAGCCGCACCCGTCTCGATGCTTTTATCCCGCGCCTGCTGCAAGTGCTTGTGGAGCGGGTTGCTGCCGGTAAGTTGGCACTAACTATTACGGAGGTGCTGCAGCGCATTGTGCCGCTGATTGAGGCGGTCGCCCG
>CBINKF010000081.1:0-9055 GCA_966251115.1 uncultured Cellvibrio sp. | reverse complement strand
GGTCACGGTGGGTATCGCCACCGCCTGTGCCGGCGCCATCTGGCTGCTGCCGCACCTGGGGGTGAGCATCAACATGGTGTCGCTCTTTGCCTTTTTGCTGGTGCTGGGCATAGTGGTGGACGATGCCATTATCGTCGGCGAGAGCATCTACACCCGCCAGCAGCACGGGCTGCGCGGTATGGCCAGTGCCGCCAGTGGCGCAAAGCTGGTCAGCTCGCCGGTGTTCTTTTCGGTGGCCAGTACCATGGTGTTCTTTTTGCCGATGCTGGATGTGCCCGGCAATATGGCCACAGTGGCGCGCGCTATCGGCATAGTGGTGCTGCTGTGCCTGGCTTTTTCACTGCTGGAGTCGCTGCTCATTCTGCCCTCGCATCTGTCGCACATGGCGCCCGAGCAGGAGCCCAACAACCCCTGGCTGCGCCGTCTTAACCAGATGCGCGAGCGCGTCTCCCAGAGCCTGGAAAACTTCGCCACCCATATTTATTCACCTTTGCTGGAGCGCCTGTTAAAGCACAAGGGCGCGGCGATTTTGGGCTTTGTGATGGCCTTTGGCCTGTCGCTGGCGCTGTACATGGGCGGCTGGATTAAAAGCAGCTTTATGCCCAAGGTGCCGGGCGATTCGGTCGAGGCGCGCCTGGTACTGCCCGAGGGCACCTCGTTTTTTGAAACCCAGCGCATTATGCGCAAGGTGCAGGATGCCGCGCTCAAACTGCGCGAGGACCCGCAGCTGGTGGAAAAAAACGGCGGCGACTTTGTTCGCGCCGTGCAAACCTGGGCCTGGAACGTTAACGTCTATATGAATATCGCCCTGGAGGACGCCGAGACGCGCAAAGTGGGGGTGGATGAAGTGACCCATCGCTGGCAGGCGCTCATCGGCGATGTGCCCGAGGCCAAGGAGTTTCGCCTGGACTACACCGTCAACGGCTCGGGCGATGATATCCGCCTCAACCTGAGTATCAGCAGCAACCGCTTTGACGACCAGCAGCAGGTGTCGGAGCTGGTGCGCTCCACGCTCGCCGCCTATCCCCATGTGTTCGATGTTAAAACCAGCCTCCAGGCCTCGCGCCCGGAGATTGAGCTGCGCCTAAAACCCAATGCCGAAATGCTTGGGCTCAACCTCAACCAGGTGGCGCGTCAGGTGCGCCAGGCATTTTACGGCGAAGAGGCACAGCGCATACCGCGCGGCAGCGAGGATGTGCGGGTACTGGTGCGCTACCCCAAGGCGGATCGCGAATCCCTGGATCAGCTCAAACGCATGCGTATACGCACCGCCGAGGGCGCCGAGGTGCCGCTGTTGGAAGTGGCAGAGGTGGTGTTTGTACCCGGCTATACCATCATCGAGCGACGCGACCGCAAGCGCAGTATTACCCTCACCGCGCGCGTGGGCCCTGAGGGCGATGCCCAGGCCATAGTCGCGGCCATGAAGCAAAAATTTGAGTTGGACTGGCAGCGCCAATACCCGGGCTTCGCCCTGGAGCCGGATGGCAATATGCGCGACCAGGCGGATTTCCAGCAGGCGATGATCAAAAACTTCCTGCTCGCGGTGTTTGTCATTTACATCATGATGGCGGTTAGTTTCCGCTCCTACGGCCAGCCGTTAATTGTGCTCACCGCCATCCCCTTTGGCTTTATGGGCGCAATCATCGGCCATTTATTAATGGGGCGCGAAATTTCCATGCTCTCCATCCTCGGGTTTATCGCCTGTGCCGGGGTAGTGGTTAACGACAACCTGGTGTTGATGGACAGGATCAATCAATTGCGACAGCAGGGCCACGCCCTTTATGATGCGGTGGTGCAGGCCGGGCGCGACAGGTTCCGCGCTATTTTGCTCACCTCACTCACCACCTTTATCGGGCTTATGCCGATTATGGCGGAGCAGAGTGTGCAGGCGCGCTTTTTGATTCCCATGGTAATCTCCCTCGCCTTTGGCGTACTCTTTGCCACCCTGGTAACCCTGATACTGGTGCCCTGCTTAAATCTACTGGGGCATGATATTGCCGAGCTTGTCCAGCGCTGGCGCGGCCAAACTTCCTTAGAATTGCAAATCAACGAATTGGAAACAAACAAGCATGACTTCAGCAAAAACTGACGATGAATTTTATTGGGAACTGGTGGAGTCCTTTTTGGATAAGGCCAACACTGCCAGCGAGCAAATCGACCTGGGCATCATCAGCGCCGCGCTAATGAACGCCGCCGCGCGCTTTAACGCCTACACGGTGGCGGCCAGTTCCATAGATGCCAGTGAGTTCAGTGAAGACCTGCCCGAAACCACCAACTATTTAACCGGGCGCTACCGCGATCTGCTCAAGGAACACATGGAAGACTACCGCGCAAATTTTAAAAACTATATTTGCGCCGACGAAGGCATCGAAGGCGAATAAATTTTCTTCAGAAGCTCCTTAGAACCCGGGGCGAATCAGCCCCGGTGTTTCCGTTATAAGCCCCGCAATTTATGCTCATCCGCAGCAAATTCTCTTTTAAAAGATTATTCGGTATTAAAAACGCGCTGCCAAAAATTTAAAAAAATCTAAGTAAAGCACTGGACGAATTGCCGTCTTTGTAATCGGTTATATAAGGACTTTTAGGATTACAAAACGATTTATACGACAGCCTTTTGCTCTTCCAAGTCTCTGCTAGCCTGAAAATTAACCAGTCAATTCCGTTGAATAAAACGTCATTGGCCACAGCGAAAAATGCAGTTCAGGTGGTTTGGATAAAGCTTGGGGAGAACAACATGAAACGGCAACATCGTCAGTTACTGTCACTCTGGATTGGCCTTTTGTGCCTGGCCGACAGGGCCTCTGCCCTGGGCTTGGGCGATGTGAAAATTTACTCTCACCTGGGTGAGCCGCTGGTGGCAGAAGTTCAGGTATTCGACCAAAGCAACAGCCAGGGCGAGGTGCGTGCGACCATAGGTAAGGACAGCGATTACCAGGCCCTGGGCATCGAATACTCAGCACTGCACGCGCAACTAAGTTTTGAACCGGTGAGTCGCAATGGCCAAAACTATTTGCGCATTCGCAGTGACCTGCCAGTGCACGAGCCCTATGTAGATTTTGTCCTCAGCCTGCGCGATGCCCAGGGGCAGCTGCTTCGCGAAGTAACCATTCTACTCGACCCAAAACCTCAAGCGGTGCAACCTGCTCCCAATTCCAGCCAAAGCCCAAGGCTTGGGAATGCAAGGACTCAAGCTAGCTTGCCAAGCGCGGCGACAGCGCCCGCTCAGGCTAATTCGCATTACCGCGTTCAAGTGGGCGACAGCCTGTGGAAAATTGCCGGCGAGGTTAAGCCTGCAGAGCTGACCCAGGAACAAACCATGCAAGCCATTTTGGCCTATAACCCAGGGGCATTTATTAGTGGCGATCCAGCGCGCCTGATGCTGGGCTCCAGGTTAACTATTCCCAGCGCACAACAAATCGCAGAGTTGCAACGCGACGCGCCTCTTGCCAAACCAACCCAGCTTGTTACAACTGAAACAAACCCAACGCCTGCAGCAGTGGTAGCGCGAGCCTCTGCAGATCAATCAATACCAAATGCCATACCGCCGCGTGAAATTACCTACAGCCAACAACAAAGCGAGCTGGAACAGTTTCTACAACAAAAAGCACAGCTAGCTGCCGATATGCGCCGCTTAAGTGAAACCCTGGCGAGCCTAAACCATCGTTTGGCACAGGCAACCCAAACCATGGCCGAATTAAAAGGCAGCTTACCGGCACCGGCAGAGCTTATTTATCCCCTGGCTTTATCCGCTTTGCCTGCCGAGGCCCGGCAACTATTGGCCCCCGACCCGGCGGAAAATCTCCACCCATTAAGCGCGCCAGCGGCGCAAGCCGATATTGCCATGCCCTTTATGATGGTGCCGCCCGCCAATGCGGCCACTACAGGGGCCAACCCCGAGCACCAAGCCTGGTGGAATATGTTGCTCGCCTGGGTTGCAGCGGGTGGTTTGGGTTATTGGCTGGTGCGTCGCAACCGCGCAAAAAAAATTACCAAAGGTGATGGCCCGGTACCACTGGCCTGGCCAATGGCGAAAAACTGGCGCGAACTGCGCGCGCGCGACCCCGAGTCGCTAAACGCCCACAGTCACGAAATTGCCAATTTTAATTTGCCCGTGAGTACGGAACCTGAAGCCGTTGGCGATCTCACCCAGGAGCTAGACAACCAACTCAATAAGCAGGCGGTAATTTCGCAATTGATTGCATTCGGGCGCTACGCCGAGGCGGAGGGCTTAATCATGACGGCGTTAAAAATAAATCCCGATATTAATTCGCTGCAACTGCTGTTGTTGAATATCTACTTGCAAACCCAGCGTTTGGAACAGTTCCGTAAACTGGAGTACAAGTTGGCAATCAAAAATCTTAACAGCGAGGAGCTGACGCAACTCGCGGCGATTAAAGCCAACTACGTTGCGCGCTACGAACAAGGTGAAGCCCAGTTTAATTTTCGCCGTGTCAGTTAATTTTACAGGGTCATTCTAACTAACAGGTCCCGCCCGTTTTCTAATAAAAAAGTGACGGGCTTTTAAATTTTTCGCGCAATGAATATTCGTGTGTGCTTAATTAAGTTCTTCTTAATTAAAAGTTGACTAGAACGCATAAGGCCCCCTGCTGAATTTGCGATTAATCCGTTAAATCTGGCGCGGCTTTTTGACGTCAAAAAAATGATTGAAAATAAATCCCCCAAAACTTTGAACCAGTTAAAAACTTTCCTGCATGGGTATTTACGCGCCACGAATTTTGCGTAGAATGCGCCCTATCGAAGGAGCTGATAAGCAACTTCCGAAGCAAAAGCAGGGATGTTTTTTTTATCAAACGAAGGAATGTATAGAAGGAATTGCTAACTAACTTCCGGAGCCAAAAGCAGGGATCGCTTTTTACTTTCGTATCCCGCCCCCGTTTGTCCTCCTGAAATTAACCTTGTGTGATCTGGTTCTCATTCCGGCAAAATCACTTTTTGTAGTCAATTTCCTACAGCCTTTGTTAAGGCTTTCTGGTTAAAATGCGCGCGCTGCCACCATTACCGGCTTGTGTGCCTGGGCTTGGCCGGAGTTGTGGGGTTTTGGTATCGAAACCGCAAAGCTCAATGCCGGTGGCGGCCCTAATCCCTGGGGCTGCAGCGAGTTTTACTGTCCGTTGTATCCCCGCCAGCAAATTTACCCTTGATATCGGTTGCTGGATTTTTACGCTTGCCCTGGCTTTAGGGTTGATTCAATTCGCTCCACAGCTGTGCCCAATCGAATTTCTGTGGATTTATCGCAAAAGGAGTATTACCCGCTATGGCGATTGCAAACCAACTTCGCTCGCTCTCCCTGCTAACACTTTTGTCCTCATCCCTGTTACTGGCTGCCTGTGGTGGCGGTGGTTCTAGCGGTGGTGGTTTAAGTTCGCAGGCTTCAAGCACGCCTAATTCATCAAGCTCGTCGCTTAGCTCGGAATCTTCCAGCGAGTCACTCAGCTCCGCATCCTCCGATGCATCGCCTGGCTCCAGCGCCTCCGCGACTTCGCTAAGTTCGGTTTCTTCTCAAAGTTCCGATGCTTCACAAAACTCAGTGTCTTCCAGTTCCAGCTCCAGCTCGTCAGGTGTCGTAGTGGTGCCTACCTATTCAGTAGGTGGCAGCCTTCAAGGTATTGTCGGCGCTGGCCTGCAAATAGCTAATGGCAGTGACCAGCTTGCGCTAACCGCTAATGGCAACTTTGTATTCACTAACGAGTTACACCAAGGCGATAGCTATATAGTAACCGTTACTCAGCAGCCCACAGCACCCGCTCAAACTTGTGTATTGGCCAACGCCAGCGGCACAGTCGGCGCTGCCGATATCACAAATGTACAAATCAGTTGTACCACTAATACCTACAGTGTTGGTGGGGATGTGTCCGGGCTGAGCGGTAGTGGTTTAGTCCTGCAAAATAATGCAGGTGACGACTTAGCCGTTGCTGCAGATGGCAGCTTTACCTTTGCGACCGCGCTGGATGATGGCAGCAACTTTGCTGTCACTATCGCAACTCAACCCAGCTCTCCTAGCCAAACCTGTAGTCTGACCAACGCCACAGGCACCTTGAATGGCGCCAATAATTCTGCAGTCAATGTGAGCTGTACTACCAATAGCTACACTATCGGCGGCAGCGTTTCGGGTTTAACAGCGACAGGTTTAGTGCTGCAGAACAATGACGGTGATGATTTAATCGTAGATGCGAATGGCAATTTTGTATTTGCTACGGCACTGGCAGATCAAAGTGCATTTAGCGTAAGTGTTAAAACCCAACCAGAAAAACATTTGTGTTCTGTAACGGGCGCAAGCGGAAATCTCGCTGGTGCCAATATCTCCAGTGTTACGGTTAGCTGTTTAAATGCACCCGCCGCACCCACGTTGGCCTTAGCCTATGGCCCCAAACTGTTTAAATTTACTTGGGATGCTATTGATGGCACTACGCATTACAAGCTTTTAGAAAATGCCGATGGCAACTCCGGTTACACCCAGGTGGGTGATGATCTAACCGTTACCAACTACGACGAAGAAGTCACCCTGTTTAACCGCATAGGTGCGCAATACATCCTGGAAGCTTGTAACCAGGCAGGTTGCAATACCTCGGCTGTGGTAAATGTATCCGAGCATTTGGAAGAAGCCATTGGCTATGTTCAGCCTGCGCTGGCAGAGGATGGCGATGAGGGGGGCGGGGAGCGGCTGTCTATGGCTATATCTGCTGACGGCAACACATTGGTGTTTGGCGCTTATGGTAATGATAGCAACAGCGCCAGTGATGAAACAGATAATTCCACGATCAATTCTGGTGCTGTGTATGTTTTTCAAAAGGAAGATGGGCTTTGGCAGCAGCAGGCCTTTTTAAAAGCATCGACTATAGATGTTGGAGATGGCTTTGGTTTTCGGGTTGCCCTATCGGCAGATGGCAACGTACTGGCGGTTGGCTCAATAAATGAAAAAAGTAATGCACAGGGGATTAATGGCGATGAGTCCGATAACTCAGCGCTGGAGGCAGGTGCAGTTTATGTCTTTAAGCGTACTGGCAGCAGCTGGGCGCAGCAGGCTTATATCAAAGCATCCAACACCACCAGTCAGGATTATCAGGATTTTGGTGTGGGGCTGGCACTTTCTGCCGATGGCCAGACGCTGGCAGTAGGTGCACTGGGGGAGTCAAGCAATGCGACAGGTGTTGGTGGGGATGAGACAGATGTCTCTGCCCAATATGCCGGAGCTGTCTATGTATTTGGTACAGATGGCGACAGCTGGGTGCAGCAGGCTTATATCAAAGCTTCTAATACTGATGCGGGAGATACCTTTGGTTCTGTAGTCAGTTTGTCCGCAGACGGTAATCGGCTGGCAGTGGGCGCCGTGGGCGAAGATAGTAGTGCTACAGGTGTTGGCGGTAATCAAGCTGACAACTCTAAATCAAACTCTGGGGCTGTTTATATATTCGATCGTGTGCTGGGAAACTGGTCGCAGCAAGCCTATTTAAAAGCTTCAATGCCTGATCCCGATGATCGCTTTGGTGATCGTCTCGCTTTGTCCGGTGATGGTAAAACCCTTGCTGTAGGTACAGATTATGAGGCCAGTGCAGCAACCGGAATTAATGGCGATGAGTCTGATAATTCAGCGGATTCTAGCGGCGCAGTTTATCTATTCGCATTGGGTGAGTCAGGCTGGAGCCAGCAGGCTTATATCAAAGCCTCCAATACTGAAAGCGACGATCTATTTGGTGTTGAGTTGGCGTTAACTTACGATGGCAGTTTATTAGCTGTGGGTGCGCGATGGGAGCTTAGTCTTGCGATTGGTTTAAATGGTGATCAGTTTGATGATGGCGGAGATACCGCTGGTGCCGTCTATCTGTTTAAACTAAAACAAACCGGTTGGGAGCAGTTTGCCTATGTAAAGGCTCCAATACAACATGCTCCTGAGTTTGGTTCGTGTCTTGGGCTTACAGCTGATGGTGGCGTTTTGGCAGTAGCAGCTGACATTCCAGATAATAATATTGACAACAATTACACAAGTCTTCCCGGTGGTATTTATTTGTATTAGTAATTTGTCCGTTAATTGGTTGGGCATATAAAGGGGTGGCAGCTGCTGCCCCTTTTTTTAACTCCAAAATTGGTTACATCTTATTAAAGGATTTATGTGCATAAAATTAATTTTGACGCCAATTTTCCGGCTGATTACTAACCAAAAATAATTTGAACCAGTTACAAAACGCATAAAAAAGCGCCATCTTGTAGTCTATTTCCTACAGCCATTTTGCACGCGACTGGGTAAAATGCTCGCCTTCGAGGGATTCGAAAACGTCTTGTGTTGTTTTCCCTCCAAAGTTACCAGCTTTAATTTTGCCAACTCCGTCACATAAGACTTGTTTAGGACTAACACATGTCTCGCCGCCTGCCTTTGCCCGCTACTAACGCAAAAACTGCAAAATCCCCTCGCTTTGTGCGCGCCAAGCTCACCGCTGCCGTTATTGCTGCCACCCAATTAATATTGGCCGGCAATACCTGGGCGGCGCCTCAGGGCGGGCAGGTTGTTGGGGGGCAGGGCAGTATCCACCAAAATGGTACGGATACCCGCGTAAACCAAGCCAGTGAGCGTATGGCCATTGATTGGCAAAGCTTTGATGTCGGCGCCAACGAGCGAGTGGAATTTGTCCAGCCCAGCAGCTCGTCCATTGCCCTTAACCGCGTACTCAGCAATAACGCCAGCCAAATTCTCGGCCGCATAGATGCCAATGGCCAGGTGATGTTGGTTAACCCCAATGGCGTTGTGTTTGGTAGGGATTCGGTCATCAACGTCGGAGGCCTCATTGCCAGCGGTTTGAGTATCGACCCGGACAGTTTTATCAATGGTGACTTTACGTTAAACGGCCTGGATGGCACTGATGGCAAAGTAATTAACTGCGGCATTATTAATGCCGCCACTGGTGGATCAGTTTCCCTTGTGGGCAAGCAGGTGGAAAACCAAGGCCTGATTTCTGCCAACCTGGGTGCTGTAAACATGGCGGCGGGTAAGCAAGCCGTGCTTACTTTTGATAACGCCGGTTTAGTCGGCGTTAAAGTCACC
>CBINKF010000080.1:0-9099 GCA_966251115.1 uncultured Cellvibrio sp. | reverse complement strand
CCATACGCGCGTCCAGTGCCGGCACCAGCGCGCCGCGATAGTCAGGATTAGCGCGCGCGTAAGCCATAGCCATTGCCTCCAGGGTCGAGATGGGAACCACTGGCAATCCACTGCCAAAGGCCAAGCCCTGCACTACCCCCATACAAATACGCAAACCGGTAAAGGAACCGGGTCCGCGCCCAAATGCCAAGGCGTCCAGGTCCTGTAGACCAAGCTGTTCCTGCGCCAGTAACTCATCCACCATGGGAAGAAGGCGCTGGGTGTGGCTTTTGGTGGCAATTTCAAAACGACTAATCAGGCGGTCGTCGAGCAGCAGTGCTGCCGAACAGGCATCAGTAGAGGAATCCAGGGCGAGAATAAGGCTCATAACATTTACTAACAAAGAAAAATAGGCTCCGCAGAGCCTATTTTAATACTGAACTTTTAATACTGAACATCAGCATCTCAAACTTGAGACAATTAACGCAGCACTTCCAACAATTGTTGGCGAATGCCGTCAACACTGCCAATACCGTTGATGCGGGTATATTGCGGCGCCTTGGCTTTACCTTCGGCGGCCAGCTTTTGGTAAAAACCAACCAGCGGCTCGGTTTGGTCGTGATACACGGTCAAACGTTTACGCACAGTATCTTCACGATCATCGGGACGCTGTACCAGTGGCTCGCCCGTCAAATCGTCATGACCTTCGGTCTTGGGTGGATTGTGGATGATGTGGTAGACACGGCCTGAAGCTTCATGAACGCGACGGCCGCTCAGGCGCGCCACTATCTCTTCGTCTGGTACATGGATTTCAATGACATGGTCAATATCTATACCCGCGTCCAACAGGGCTTCAGCTTGGGGGATAGTGCGCGGGAAACCATCAAACAGGAAGCCATTAGCACAATCTGTGGCATTAATGCGCTCCTTAACCAGCGCGATGATCAGGTCGTCAGACACCAGACCACCAGCAGCCATAATATCCTTTGCCTGTAAACCCAGGGGGGTGCCCGCTTTTACTGCAGCTCGTAACATATCGCCAGTTGATATTTGGGGAATGCCGAAATTCTCCATAATCAATTGTGCTTGTGTTCCCTTGCCCGCACCCGGCGCGCCCAACAGTATTACTCTCATTACGGATTGCTCCTATGTTTTATTTTTGCGCCAACAGGTGCACTAGTCTCTCGTCCGCTCAGTGGTGACACCCATTGCCTATAGTGCTCAAGCCAAGGTGCCCCAAAGCAAAAATTCGGGCCAAAATGCCCAGGGAAAAGAGGCGATACGATACACGGCGAGCCAGGCAATCACAATATCTGCCAACTAACTCACACAGGCACCGGAAAGATTGTTCGCGCAAATCCGCCAAGGCTATAAATTCGTGGAGTGAATATTCCGGTTAAGCATTAGGTTTATCCTAAAATTGTTGCTCGATAATGACATTCATCCTAGAATACCAAGCAATTAATCCAA
This sequence comes from uncultured Cellvibrio sp., assembly GCA_966251115.1. Taxonomy (GTDB): domain Bacteria; phylum Pseudomonadota; class Gammaproteobacteria; order Pseudomonadales; family Cellvibrionaceae; genus Cellvibrio. The sequence goes on along the minus strand of CBINKF010000080.1, from coordinate 7,650 downwards.
TGCGCTAGGATAAAAACATGGCTCAGACCGTTGAACTGGACGAATACGACCGTAAAATTTTACGCGCCCTGCAAGAAAACGCCGATTACTCTATGGCCGACCTGGGCAATATGATTGGCTTGTCCCACACGCCCTGCTGGCGCCGCCTGAAGCGCCTGGAAACCGAGGGTATTATCCGCGGTAAAGTGACACTCCTGGACCCCAAACTGCTTAATCTGGGCGTGACTGTACACGCTTATATTACAATCAAGAACCACGATGCGGTCTCCCTCGAAGCGTTTGAAACAGCCGTCCAGGCCATACCCGAAGTCGTTGAATGCTATTCAACCAGCGGCGAGAAAGATTATGTCTTGCGCGTGGTGGTGGAAAGTGTTGAACACTACGAGCGCCTGATGAAGCAAACGCTAATCCACCTGCCCAACATAGGCTCAATCAATTCAGCCTTCGCCCTCAAGCAGGTAAAATTCACCACCCAGTTACCTATTTAAATTTTTGTAAGTTATTGCAAAAAAAAATGGCGACTCGAAGTCGCCATTTTTTTTGCCGTTGTATCAATCCATCAAAGCTTAAATCCATCAAACCTTAAATCCCTCAAACTTTAAATTGTGCCAAAAGATTGCGCAGGTTAATGGACAGCTCGTTCAGCCTTTGGCTTTCAGCAGCAGTGCGAGACGCATCCTGGGCGGTATTCATCGCCAGGGTATTGATCTGCACCAGGTTTCTATCTATTTCGCTGGTCACCGAACTCTGCTGCTCTACAGCGGACGCAATCTGCATGGTCATATCGGATATTTCGCGCACGGCCGAGCCAATACCCGCCAGCGACTCGCCCGCCTGATTAGCCGACATCACCGCATCTATGGTCATATTGGCACTGGCGTTCATCGAGGCCACCGCCTGTTGCACACCTTTTTGCAGCTGCCCCAGCATACCCTGAATATCGCCGGTTGATTGCTGGGTGCGGCTGGCCAGGGTGCGGACCTCATCTGCTACTACCGCAAAACCCCGACCCTGTTCGCCCGCGCGGGCAGCCTCAATCGCCGCATTAAGTGCGAGCAGATTAGTTTGTTCAGCCACACCGCGTATGACATCAATGACCGATGTCACCTGCTTGGCTTCGCTCTCCAAACTGGCCATGGTTTCTGCCGTATGGGTGACGCGATCAGCCAGGCTTTTAACCTGAGAAACTGCAACCTGTATACGGTTTTGGCCGTCCTCGGTGGTATTGGCGGCATCGCGGGTATTCTGCGCAGTGTTGCTGGTATTACGCGACACCTCCTGAATAGCCATGGTCAATTCATTCACCGCAGTGACTACCATAGTAATCGCATGGCTCTGCTCATCGGCCGCGCGCTGACTGGTGCTGGACACTTCCAACAAGGTCTCTGCCGCCTGGGAAACCTCCGCCGTATTGCGCAGCACATCGCTGACAACCCGCTGCAGCTTTTCCATAAAATGATTGACATGGGACGCCAATTCACCCAGCTCATCGCGCGAGTTAACATCGATGCGAATGGTGAGATCGCCGTCGCCCTCGGCAATATTTTGCACCCGATCGCCGATACGTTTTAACGGATTAACCACCACCAGCGGTAAAAAAATTACCGCTAAAACACTCACAGCCAGGCTCGACAATGCAATCGCGATTAACTCAGAGGAAGATTCCTGCTCGAAAGTGCGTATATCGGCGGTAAATTTATCGACATGGGCCAGGCGCTTCTCCTCCAGCTCATCGAGCAGCGAGCGCGCAAAATTAAAGGCCTCTTCACCCTTACCGTAAGATAAATCTACTGCGGCCTGGGTATCGCCCCGCGCCATGCTCGAAACCACTTGATCAGAAAGATTTTTCCAAGCCTCGTAGCGCTGCAAAAAATCGCGCCGCTCTGCCTCGACGGACGTGTCCGACATATCAAAGGATTTCAAAACCCGATCATGGGCTTGCTGCAAATTATCATTGCGATCCTTTTCAAAGGCTGATGAACGCGACGCATCGGCCTGTAATAGGGCTCGCTCCGCCACCAGCGCCTGGTAGAGATCGCGATCGGCTTGAATGAGCAATTGAATTTCTGGAAGGTTGGTTGCCGCGATGGTCTCGGCATGTCTGCCCAGCTTTTTGTTAGTCTCTAGCGCAATCAGGCCCATGGCCAAAATCAACACGGCAAGCACACTGAGCGGCAGCGACAGCTTCCAACGGAAGCGTAAATTTTGATAGAAGGCGAACATTGGTTACCTCACTTGCCCTTTCCCTTGGGGGCGCCATTGTAATTAGTCCTTAACAAGCGATAAGTTTAGTCGACTATGGCGGTTACATCAGCTTTTAAACGAATTCACACCCGGGTAGTTTTACTCAGTTATATCCCAGCAGACATATTTAATATCGATAAAATCCTCTATGCCGTAGCGCGAACCCTCTCGCCCCCAGCCGGATTGTTTCACTCCGCCAAAAGGTGCAGCGGCATTGGATATCAAACCCGTGTTGACACCGATCATTCCCGTCTCTACCGCTTCGGCAAAACGCCAGATACGCGTCTGGTTGCGCGTGTAAAAATAGCCTGCCAACCCGTAGGGGGTGGCATTTATCCAGTCGCGCAGCAGCGCCTCGTCGGTAAATGGAATCAAGGTAACCACCGGACCGAAAATTTCCTGTTGAGTGATGAGTGCATCCGGGGGGACATCCGCAAGAATCTGCACCGGATAAAAATTGCCCGCTTTTGCCGCACCTGCCTCCGGGTCACGTTGAAAAATAATCCTTGCACCTGCGGTTAATGCCGAATCCACCAAACGCTTAACCTTGTCCATAGCAGCGCTGGATATCAACGGCCCTATGGTGACATCCTTTGCAAATCCTGAACCTATAACCAAATCTGCGGCGGCAGCACTTAGTTTTTCACAAAATTGTGCGTACACACTTTGGTGAATATAAAAACGATTGGCGCACACGCAGGTTTGGCCGGCGTTGCGAAATTTACTGGCGAGCGCTCCGGCAACCGCCTTATCGAGATCGGCATCGTCAAAAACAATAAAAGGGGCATTACCGCCAAGCTCCAGCGTAATTCGTTTTAAGTCCGGTGCTATCTGGGTAATTAATTTTTTGCCGACCGCTGTTGAGCCGGTGAAACTAATTTTACGAATCAACTCATGTGCGCAGATTTGCTTACCAAAAGCATCGGCATTTGTTGAGGGTAAAATATTAATCACCCCTGCGGGGATACCCGCCTGCGCCGCCAAATAGGCAAGAGCCAGGGCCGACAAGGGAGTTTCTGCGGCTGGCTTGGCCACCAGCGTACAGCCAGCCGCCAACGCCGGAGCCATTTTGCGCGCAAGCATCGCAGACGGGAAATTCCAGGGCGTAATTAAACCCACCACCCCTACCGGCTGCTTAATCGTTAGCAGGCGTTTATTATCATCCGGCGGCGCTATAACGTCGCCGTAAATGCGCTTGGCCTCTTCACTAAACCATTCGATATAGCTGGCCCCGTAAGCAACTTCCGCGCGCGCCTCCGCCAGGGGCTTGCCCTGCTCCCAGGTCAGGAGTTGGGCCAGATCTTCCTGATGGAAAGTAATTAAATCAAACCATTGTCGCAATAAGCGCGCACGCGCGTTGGCAGTCATAGCCGCCCAACCCGGTTGAGCCCTGTGGGCCGCCACTATCGCGCATTCAATATCCTCAGAACCGGCATCCGCTACCCACGCAATCTCGCTCTGATCCGCAGGGTTGACTACCGGAAAACGTGCATTTTCCGCCGCATTTCGCCAACAGCCATCGATAAATAACTGATGGCGCAGCAGCGCCGGATTGGAAAATGAGGGGGTGTAGGAGCAAGTCATAACATGCCTCACAGGAATCACTAAAAAACATCAGGTTTTGTGAATTTTCAAACTCACCTTGGCCAGCCGATTGTTTTTGAGCGCGAGCACGACAAAGTCCACATGCCCCAGGCTTACTCTATCGCCCACCACCGGGTAGCGGTATTTGCTGAGGATATAGCGCGCAATACTCCAGTTGGCCATCTCCTCCGGTACCGGGAATTGATAAAGCATGCCCAGCTCGGCCAGTTTGGCTCGGGGCGTAATAACAAATTCACCAAAGTATTCACGTGCAGATTCGCGCTCTGTCTCCTCCATGCCCACCAGCAAGCGATCCAGAGCCTCCAATTCGGAGGCGTGGGTAAGTACAAATAAATGATCGTTAATATGAAACCTTTCCTCGCCGGTGAGGTTAAGCGGTTTACCGTCGCGCAGCAGGCACAACAACTTGGCACCACCGGGCAGTTTAAGCGCTTCGGGCTTGCGCGTTAGTACCGGGCTGCCCTCGGCTAATTTGTAGCCGACAAACTCGTGACCCACCTGCCCGGGAACCCCCAACTCCACCCGCTGCACGCGGCTAGTCGCCGTGGGTACATCAAGCTTCAGCCAGCGCGCCAAAGGCGCCACGCTCCAGCCCTGCACCACCAGCGAAATCAGCACAATTACAAAGGCGATATTGAAATAAAAGTTCCAGTTTTCGACCCCGGCCATCCAGGGAAACATCGCCAGCACAATCGGCACAGCCCCCCGCAGCCCCACCCAACTGATAAACAAACGCTCGCGCCAGGAGAACTGAAACGGCCAGAGCGACAACCACACCGCCGCCGGACGCGCGACAAACATCAGCAAAACTCCCAACAATATGGCGCTGCTGGCATAGCCCAAAAGCTCGTGGGGGGAAATAAGCAAACCCAGCATTAAAAACAGGCTGATTTGCGCCAACCAGGCAAAACCATCGTGAAAGCGCTGGATGTTATAGAGGCCGCGCGATACCCGATTCCCCACCGTCAGACCCGCCAGATACACAGCCAGGAATCCACTCGCCTGAACCACGGCGGCAAATCCAAACACAAAGATGCCACCAAACAGCGCCAACAGCGGGTAGAGGCCAGGACTCAACGACAAGCGCTCAACCCCGTAGGCCAGAAAACGCCCACCGGCTATACCTATGAGCGCCCCAACGCCCATTTGCCAGGCAAAATAACCGAGCATATTCAGGCTAAACCCGGTTTTGTGGCTGACAACAAACTCCACCAGCATAATGGTAAGGAACACCGCCATTGGGTCGTTGAGACCGGACTCCAGCTCCAGGGCCGCGCCCACGCGCGATTTCAGCGTGAGATTCTGGTTAGTCAATACCGAAAATACCGCGGCGGCGTCGGTAGAGCCGACAATAGCCCCCAACAAAAAGCCCTGAATCCAGGAGATATTTAAAATCCAGGCCGCCAGGGCGCCGAAGAAGCCGACCGTAAGGATTACCCCAACAGTGGCCAGAGACAGGGCTGGCTTAAGCCCTACGCGAAACAGTTGGATCTCGGTGCGCAAACCACCATCAAAGAGTATGACGGCCAGTGCCAGGCTGGCGATAAGGTAGGCTGCCTGGACATTGGCAAACTGAATACCCAGCAGACCATCTTCGCCGGCGAGCATACCAATAATCAAAAACACCAACAGCAGGGGCATACCCATGCGCGGCGATAAAGTGGTGGCCAATATGCTGATTAAAAAAAGCACGCCGCCAAAGAGAATAAGCTGATTAAGTGCATCCATCTAAAATCAACAACTTAGAGGTGATAGTTGAAGTGATCTTACTCAATTGCTGGGTAAGATTGCAAAAGCTTTACCCCCTTTTTCCTGCTATCATTCGCGCCATAATCCGTAGAATTCAAGTTGTTTGATCCATGCTCAATAAAGACGCGCTACAACAGCTGGTCCAGCTGAAATCCAACATTGTCGCTCAAAAGGACATAGCCCAAGGGAATGTTCGCACCACTACCAAACGCTTTGGTTTTATCCTGCTGGATGACGGTCGCGAAGCCTTTATCGATCCCGAACAAATGCTTCGTCTACTTCCCGACGACCGCCTTGAAGTAGAGATTAGCACCAATGCCAAAGGCCAGTACGAAGCCAAACTGGGCAAACTGCTCAAACCAGGCCTGGACGAATTTGTCGGTCGCTACGTCAGCAAGGGTAATAACTTTTTTGTTGAGCCCGACTTCCCCAATTTTAATCGCTGGTTATTTATTCCTCCGCAGGAGCGCAAAGGCCTCAGCGAAGGCGATTTGCTGCACTGTCAAATAGCACGCCACCCCTTCGGCGCCGAAGGTAAGGCACAGGTGCGTGTTATCAAGCGCTTGGGTAATAGCGGCGACGCGGGCATTGAAAGCCGCTACGCCATCGCCAAATTCCAGTTGCCCTGCGAGTGGACCCAAGCCGCGCAAAACCAGGCGAGCAGTATCAACTGGTCGCCCCTGGTGTTTGAAAACCAGGAGGAGGATTTAACCCACCTGCCGTTTATCACTATAGATTCGGAAACCACCCGCGACATGGACGATGCCCTTTGCATCGCCGAAACTGACGACGGCTGGGAACTGTTAAGCGCGATTGCCGACCCCACCCGTCACATAGAGTTTGACAGCCCGCTCGAACAGGCCGCGCGCGAACGCGCCAGCACTCATTATTTGCTCGGCCAAATTCTCACTATGCTGCCCGTGGAATTATCCCAGGACACCTACTCGCTGGTGCCCGAGCAAAAGCGCGGTGTACTTTTGTGTCGCATGCAAATTACCAAGGATGGCAGCATTAAAGGCTTCAAGTTTTCCCAGGGTTTTATACGCTCGCGCCAAAAACTGAGTTACCAAGGTGTGTTTGAGAATCTGTCGGCCAGCGAAACCGCACCGGTATTTGCCGAGGATATCCAGGCACAACTCAACCTGCTGCGCGATTTTGCTCAGGCACGAGCACAGTATCGCCTGCACAATGCACTGGTAATGGAAGAGCGACCGGATTATCAATTTGTACTCAACGACCAGAAAAAAGTTGAACGCATTGAAAAGCGCGACCGCAACATCGCCCACCGTATAGTCGAAGAAGCCATGCTCGCGACCAATATCTGCGCCGGCGAATTGTTTGTACAGCACCCCGGCTATGGCATCTTCTCCAGCCATATCGGTTTTCGCAGCGAGCGCATTGGCGACGCCATGAGCCTGCTGCAGGAGGATCGCGCGGATTTAACACCCGGCGACATCACCCAGCTTGCCGACTTTTTAAAGGTGTTTCGCGAACTGCGCATCAACAGCCAGCAGCACCCGGCAAATGGTCCCTTGCACTCGCTGCTACAGCGGCAACTCCAGGCTGGCGCCCTTTCCTTTGAACCCATTGCCCACTTTGGCCTGGGTTTTAGTGCCTACGCGATGGTGACTTCACCAATTCGCCGCTACAACGATTTTTACAATCACCTGGCCATTAAACGCATTCTTGCCGGCGCCGAACCCATTGCCTTGGCGCGACCACAAGAGTTTGTTGAGCAACTGCAAAATCAACTCAACAATGGTCGCCAGGCCTGTCGCTATGTTGAGAGTTGGCTCGGCTGTCAATTTATTAACCAGCACATTGGCAGCGTTCACAGCGCCACCATTGGATTGGTAAATTCCATAGGTATAGGTGTGCGCCTGGATGATTGGGGAATAGAAGGTTTTGTTACCCTGGCGGCGCGCGACAGCGATGTAAAAGCGCAATTTGACTCGCGCCGCTTGTGCCTGACGGTTGGCGCCTGCAGCTATCGCCTGGATGAAAAAGTACAGGTGCTGGTGGATGAAGTGGATATTGATAAACGCCGTGTTG
>CBINKF010000079.1:0-9116 GCA_966251115.1 uncultured Cellvibrio sp. | reverse complement strand
ATGCGCCCCTGTTTGACATTTTCCTGAGGACTCAGCGATTCATCGGGCAGGTCTGCGGGATTCCAGGCGCTAACTATTAAGCGGCGCGAATTCGGCTTGGTTTTTATCTGCTCAATCACTTGCGAAATCTGATCGATGGTGGAGCCATCCGGGCACGCCCAACTGCGCCATTGCTTGCCGTACACCGGGCCGAGGTCACCCTCTTCCGTGGCCCATTCATTCCAAATACTGCAACCTCGCTCCTGCAGCCAGGTGACATCGGTGCGCCCCTGCAAAAACCAGAGCAGCTCCACTATGACACTTTTTAAATGAACCGTTTTGGTGGTAACCAGCGGAAACCCCTGGCCGAGATCAAAACGCAGCTGACGACCAAATACCGAGCGAGTGCCGGTGCCGGTGCGGTCGCCGCGCTCTATGCCGTTATCCACGACATCGCGCATAAGTTCGAGATATTGCTTCATGAAAAACCTTACTCGGGCTTGACGTACTTCGTCTTAGCCTCAGGACTGAAAAAGTAGGCGTATACCAGGAGCGCCAAGCCCAGAGCAAACATGGGCAGGCAGAGCTCCTGCCCGCGGGTCATCCAGCCAAACCAATCCAGGCCTATACCCTGATCCGGTTCGCGCACAAATTCCACCCCGAAGCGGAAAGTCGCATAGCCTAGCAAAAATACACCGGAAACGGCAGCGCGCGGGCGCGGCTTGGCGGAAAACCAGAACACCAGCGCAAACAATACCAGGCCCTCAAAAAATGCCTGGTACAGCTGACTTGGGTGGCGACCTACGCCCACCGGGTCCATTGCCTTGGGGAACACCATGGCCCAGGGTAAATCTGTGACCCGCCCCCAAAGCTCCTGATTAATAAAATTACCCAGACGCCCAAATCCCAATCCTAAAGGGACGATTGGCGCCACAAAATCCATGAGTTTAAGGTAGGAAATTTTTAATTGATGGGCGTAGAGAAGCATCGCCAGGATCACCCCGATCAAACCACCATGGAAAGACATGCCACCCTCCCACACGCGGAACAACCATAACGGATCTTCCAAAAATTGATTCAGGCCATAAAACATAACGTAACCAACACGCCCACCCAAAATCACCCCGAAGGCACCATAGGTAATCAGGTTTTCCACCTGCAGCCTGTTGATCACTGCGTGGGATGCGCGGGCGCGGTACATGGCGATAGCCCAGGCCGACATAAATGCGCATAAATACATGATGCCGTACCAGTGCACGTTAAATGGCCCCAGAACCTTATCCCCAATGTGAAAAGGCCCAAGCTGCACGGCAATGGGATTTAACTCAGGAAACATCAACATAAAGCAAAACCTTTTCGTTCGAGCCTTGAGAGCCCGCCAAGTTATAGTAGATAGATGACAAGTCGAGACGCCTAGGACGCGGCGTCACCAGCGGAGGGAAGAATCAAACGCGTAGCCCCGGCCTCACGCAGCGCGCGATTAACTCGCGCCTGAACATCCTCGGCATAGCTCATCTGCATAACTTCATCGAGCAGCTGACTGGCCTGAGTACGGGTAATACTGCGGATAACCGACTTAACCTTGGGCAGGTTGGTGGCGTTCATCGACAGCACGTCATAGCCCATGGCCATCAATAATATGGCCGCGCCCGGATCACCCGCCAATTCGCCGCAGATACTGACACTGACATTTTCTGCATGACCCTGCTCTACCACGTGCTTGAGCGCACGCAATACGGCGGGATGATAAGCCTGATAAAGGCCCGCCACCTGGGCATTATTGCGATCCACCGCGAGTAAATACTGTGTGAGGTCATTGCTGCCGACAGATAGGAAATCGACGCGCTGGGAAAGTTCCCGCGCCTGATACACCGCCGCTGGCACCTCCACCATGGCGCCGATTTGTGGGTATCTAACTTGATACCCCTCCTCCAATAACTCATGGAAAACCCGGGTAATCAAAGCGCGCGCCGCTTCCACCTCATGAACATTGGTAATCATTGGCAGGAGTATGCGCAAATTATCCAGGCCTTCGCTGGCCTTGATCATCGCACGGATCTGGGAGAGGAAAATTTCCGGGTGATCGAGGGTTACGCGTATACCGCGCCAGCCCAGGAAGGGGTTGTCCTCTTCGATCGGGAAATAGGGCAGCGCCTTGTCGCCACCAATATCCAGAGTGCGCATAGTGACCGCGTGGGGTGCAAATGCGCCCAGTTGCTCGCGGTAAATTGCGCGCTGCTCCTCTTCACTGGGGAAGCGATCGCGCAGCAAAAAGGGCACCTCGGTGCGATAGAGGCCTACACCCTCTGCGCCCCGCTCCAGCGAGCGCACCACATCGGCCATAAGCCCGGTATTTACAAACAGCGGCAAACGGTAGCCATCCAGGGTTTCGCAAGGCAGATCACGCAGCGCCTCCAGACCTTTTACAAAGGCCTGCTCTTCCAGTTCTATAGCTTCATATTGTTTGAGCAGGTTGTCGTTGGGGTCGCTGTAGACATTGCCCTTGTAACCATCGACGATCACCGGGCGACCATCCAACTGGGTAAAAGGCAGGTCCACCGCCCCCATCACCGTGGGGATATCCATGGCGCGCGCCAGAATAGCCACGTGGGAGTTGCTGGAGCCCAATACCGACACCAGGCCCGCCAGTTTTTCTTTGGGGATTTCGCCCAGCATGGAAGCGGTAAGCTCTTCGCCGATCAAAATAGTCTTATCGGGATAGACGCGGGTTTTTTGTTTGGACTCCTGCAGGTAAGCCAGGACCCGGCGCCCCAGATCGCGCAAATCGGTCGCCCGTTCGCGCAAGTAGGGGTCGTTCATGCTGTTAAAAATCGCCTCGTGCTCAAGGATCACCTCACTCCAGGCATAGGAGGCAGTAGCGCCTTTGCGAATGCGCTCCACCACCTCGCCCCCCAGAGAGGCATCGTCAAGCATGGCGAGATAAGCATCGAAAAGCGCCTGCTCCTCGCGATTTATACGCGTTTTTAATTGAGCCCCCAGGCCTTTAATATCCTCGCGCACCGCGATCAGCGAGCGGTGAAAAAACTCGATTTCGACATCGACATTTTTGCAGGTCTGATAGGGAACCGAGCGCAGGTCGGCGAGCGGCGAAATAATCACCGCCTCCCCTATGGCGACGCCCGGTGCGCCCGACACGCCGACAAACTTGGCCTGAGTGGGCTTGTCACCCACAGCCACCACCACACCGGTGGCCTCGGCATGGGCAATAACGCCGGCCAGTTGCGCCGACATGGTGACTAAAAAGGCCTCTTCGCCCTCATCAAAGCGACGCTGTTCTACTTGCTGGACAACCAGCACCCCCAGCACTTTGCGGTGGTGAATAATCGGCACACCGAGAAAGGAGCTATAGCGCTCCTCACCGGTTTCGGGAAAATATTGATAGTTGGGGTGAGCCTCGGCATGCTCGAGGTTAATGGGCTCTTCACGCACTACCACGCGCCCCACCAGGCCCTCGCCCGCAGAGAGGCGAACCCGCCCAACAGCACTGGCATTAAGGCCGTCGGTGGCCATTAGCACATAGTCGCCCTGGCTATCGCGCAGGTATACGGAGCACACCTGGGTGCGCATCTCCTCTTTCACCCGTGCCACAATAATCGCCAGCGCCGACTTCATGTCGCGCGCAGCGTTAACCTCTTGAACTATGGAGCGAAGTGAACTGAGCATGAGTGGTATCTTTTGAAATGTTCTTCTGCCAGGGCAATCTAACAGCTGCGGCGTAAAATAACTCGCTAATAATGCTTGCGCGGTGATTGATCCTGCATTTTACGACCGGAGGACTCCAGTTGCGCATGCACCAGCGAAAGCTCCTTGAGGGCACGGCGGTAGACATCCTTTTTAAAGGACACCACCTTGCCCAGCGGATACCAGTAACTCACCCAACGCAAGGCATCAAATTCCGGACGGCCACCATTGTCCAGACAAACCCGGTTATCGTCACTCAACATGCGCAGCAAAAACCATTTCTGTTTTTGGCCAACGCACAGCGGTAGCGAGTTGTGACGCATTAATCGGTGGGGTAAACGGTAGCGCAACCAGCCGCGTGTACACGCCAGAATTTCCACGTCGTCGGGGCGCAAGCCCACCTCTTCGTAGAGCTCGCGATACAAGGCCTGCTCCGGGGATTCGTTGGCATTGATACCGCCCTGGGGAAACTGCCAGGCATCCTGGCCGCCTACGCGGCGCGCCCACAACAGCTGTCCCTGACCATTGGTTAAAATTATCCCCACATTGGGGCGAAAGCCATCGGCATCAATCACAAGTCAAATTCCTACTCAGCGGGGCCCTCGGCAGTAATTCTGAGTAACCGCAAATATGTTTCACGAAACAGTAATTTCTGCACTATATCAGGCTTCACCAAAGCCGCAACTGCATGCCGCTAGTTGTTACACCTGTGTTACCCAGAGTAAAAGTCGCGATTGAGCGACCCTTGGGCAAGGGGTATGCTAGCGACTTTTTTAATCGTTAGGGGTGGCTCAATGGCGCTTGCGATATTTGACTTAGATAACACCCTGATCGCCGGTGACAGCGATTATTCCTGGGGTCAATTCCTGGTTGACAAGCAATTGGTGGACGCCGATGCCTACCGCCTGGCCAACGACCAGTTTTATCAGGATTACAAAAACGCCACCCTGGATATTCGCCGCTACCTGCAGTTTTCCCTTAAGCCACTTACCGAGCACAGCATGGAGCGTCTGGTGCAGTTGCACCAGGAATTCATGACAGATTACATAGCCCCGATGATGCTATCCAAGGCACAGGAACTGCTCGCACACCACCGCGCCCAAGGTGATTTTTTACTGATCATCACCGCCACCAACGGCTTTGTAACCCGCCCCATCGCCCAGGCTTTAGGGGTAGACGACATAATCACCACAGACCCGGAAGTGCGCGACGGTCGCTATACCGGCGACTTTATAGGCACGCCGACTTTTCAGCAGGGTAAGGTCACTCGCCTGCAGGAATGGCTGGCGAAACATCACTTTGATCTGAGTGATGCCTGGTTTTACAGCGACTCGATTAACGACCTGCCACTGCTGGAACAGGTCGGCAAGCCGGTCGTCGTGGATGGCGATGAGCGCCTCAGCAGCCTGGCCGAGGTGCGCAACTGGCCGCATATCAGCTTGCGCAGCTAGCTTTGCCGGAACTACGCCAGAAACACTCGTGCAAAAACTGCTTTAAGGTAGTCAGTTTCAGGAATGGCAGGATGCACCGGGTGATCCGGCCCCTGGCCACCCTGACCAATAATCTGCACCTGGCGATCCAGATGACGCCCGGCGGCGCGCACTATATCCAGCAAAGTATCCTTGCCCAGATGCATGGAGCAGGAGCCGGACACCAATAAGCCATCGCGCCCCAGCAACCGCATACCTAATTCATTAATGTGGCGATAGGCCGCCTCGCCCGCCTTTTGATCTTTGCGCTTTTTAATAAAAGCGGGTGGGTCCAGCACTACCACATCAAAGCGCTCCTGGTCCTGAATCAGTTGCTTAAGCACATCAATCGCCTTGCCTTGAATCGCCACAACCCTATCCTCCACGCCGTTTAGCTGGGCATTGGCAAGAACAGCGTCAGTCGCGCCGGCGGAAACATCGACACAAAACACTTCAGCCGCGCCCGCCACCGCCGCCTGAATTCCCCAACCGCCAATATAAGAAAAGACATCCAGCACCCGCTTGCCTGCCACGTATTGCTGCAGCTGGGCGCGATTTACCCGGTGATCATAAAACCAACCGGTTTTCTGTCCGGCCTGCACCGGCGCTAAAAAACGCGCACCATTTTCAATCAGCTCAACCGACTCAGGCACCTGGCCATAAGCCACTTGGGTGTACTCAGGTAAGTTTTCCAGGCTGCGCGCGCTGTGCTCATTAGCCAGCAACACTCCAGTCGGCTTGATCACCTGCACCAGCGCCTCCACTATCTCATCCTTGACCAGCTCCATGCCCGCACTGGCAATTTGCACCACCAGATAATCACCAAACCTATCAACCACCAAGCCGGGCAGCAGATCCGAGTCACCATAGACCAGGCGATAGTAAGGCTCGCGAAAGGCCAGCTCACGCAGGGCCAATGCCTGCTTAATACGATGCACTAGCAGTGATTTATTGAGGGGATGCTGAGGGTCGCGATTAACCAGACGACCGCAAATGAGCGCGTTGGGGTTCATCAAGGCAACCCCCAAAGGCTTGCCCGCACTGCTCGCAACCAGCACCTGCTGCCCCATGGAAAAGGACTTGAGCGGCGAGCGCTCGGTGTCCACCTCATTACTGTAAATCCACAGGTGACCAAGCTTGATGCGACGATCCGCTTGAGGTTTCAAATAAAGAAGAGGGAGATCCATGAATAGGACGCCTTGGGGCAGTGACAATAAGGGGCGCGATTATACCTTTACCCGAGCCCCCTTGCTGCACTCAAAGCGAACCTGCAAAATGCCAAGAGACGCACAATTCCCAGGGCAAAAGCTCGACCACTGGTCGTTTTTTAGCTCACAAAGCCTTTATCTAAAGGCCAAGATAAGCTAGCCTTAGACGCTAAGTATTTCCCTAGCGTCAATACCTTAGGGGTTATTCTTGATCTCAATTATAAGCGACCCATGGGCTGTCGCCCTTCTCTCACAGTGTTAACAAACGCCTCTCGGCAGCAAGGTAAATTAGGAACCAACCATGCATATACAAAACACGAGCAAATTCATATGTGCGGCGCTACTCGGGCTGCTGCTTACTGCCTGCGGCGGGGGGAGCAGCAGCCCATCGCCTTTAGACAACTACAACAAGAGTTCATCAAATAGCACCAGTTCCGGCGGAACTAACAGTTCAGCCACCACAACCTCCGGCGCCTCCTCGTCAGCTAGCAGCGTGGACACAACAACGCCTGCCAAACTTGGTTTTGGTTCCAACACTACCTATCAAGATGGAGCCATTGGTGTCGGCATAGGCTCCACAAACCTACCCGCAGGCGGCTCAACTTCACTTACCGTCAACGTCGTAAGCGAAACCAACACCCTGGTAACCAACTCTATAGATATCACGTTCAACTCAGTATGTGTTGCGGCGGGCGAGGCCAGCTTTACCGACGTATCAGGTAGCGCTGTTTCCAAAGTGACAACCAGTAATGGGCAGGCAAGTATCAAATATACGGCCAACGGTTGTAGTGGAGACGACTTGATTACGGCCACTGCCGCAATTGGTAGCGCGGTAAAAACTGCCCAAGTTACATTGAGCGTAGCGCCAGACACAGTTCAAACCGTCACCTTCGTCGATGCCTCACCAACCACCATCAGCATTAAAGGGACAGGGGGAACCGAAACCTCCCTGGTTCGCTTTAAAGTAACAGGTAGCGCTGGCGCACCGGTAAAAGGTGAAACAGTAGCAATGACACTGCAAACCTTTGAGGGCGGCCTGTGTCTTGCCGATCCCGCTAATAACTCAAACTGCGCAGATTCGGTCTCTGGCACTTCCGATATCGATGGGATAGTTTCAGTGACCGTACAAGCCGGCACCAAACCGACACCAGTCACAGTGACAGCAACAGCCACTAGCACCAACAGATCAACGGTATCGCAAGATCTATATGTTTCCACGGGCATTCCAGATCAGGACAGTATGTCGCTAGCCTCCTCCGTACATAACCCCTCGGGCTGGAATCACGATGGAGAAACTGCCGACTTAACAATTTTTATGGCTGACGCGTTTAACAACCCACCGCCAGATGGCACAGCAGTTACCTTTACTGCCGAAGGCGGCGCAATCAACTCTGGCTGCACCACTATCAATGGAAAATGCTCTGTTCAATGGCGCTCACAAAACCCTCGTCCCACTGACGGTAGAGTCACCATTCGCGCCACTGCCAATGGCAACGAAAGTTTTGTTGATGACAATGGCAATGGTGTTTACGATCCAGGTGTAGACATTTTTTCTACCACTGGCGATTGCTCAGTAAACAGCCCGATACCTTCCTCAACCACAACGAATACCAGCATTACTTGTGATGACCTACCCGAAGCCTATTTGGATAAAAATGAAAACGGAATTAGAGAAGCGGGCGAGGAGTATGTGGATTACAACCAGAACGGTAGTTACACCGCCGCTAACGGCATCTATAACGGCGTCCTCTGCGCAACCGAGGGTGCAAACTGCACTAAAACTGGCGTGACTGTCAGGGCAGAAGCTGTTTTGGTAATGTCGAGCGATTTTCCAGAAAGTGCTGGCGGGCTCTTGCCCGGCCAACCCGCCTCAATAAGCCTGGCCCCTGCGGCTTCGACAACTTTTACCGTAACACTGCGTGATATCAACGGCAACAGCATGCCCTATGGAACCAAGATTGCCATTAATGCTGCTAGTGCCAGCGATGTATCCATAACTCAAAACATGCCAGATTCAGGCGTTACCGACAGTACAGAAGGCATAACATTTAATGTTACTGTGAAAGCCAGCGATACCAAACCTGCCTCTGGCAGCTTTGATATTCAAGTCATTGCACCTTTCGCCACTAGTACATTCACCACTATATTCAATTAAGCCTGCTCTATTAGTTAATTGCCCTTCGCTAAAAGTCGGCTCAGCAATGAGCTGGCTTTTTTATTGTTGTGATTTTGACTTGTAGTAACCATCACCCAGCTTCAATTCGCTCAGGGAAGCAGAGTAAACGCCAATCCAACCCCGCCCTAGCGGAGCTGCACATTCCAAGGCAATAATGCCTCTATTTCTTCAACACTCTGCGCATTGGGCAGCTCTTTAAAAATAAGCTGCAAATAGTCGTACACATTCAAGCCATTGGCCTTGGCGGTTTCGATCAGGCTATAGAGGTTGGCACTGACACTGGCCTTGGCCCCCGCCTGGCTCTTGCTAAACATCCAGTTTTTTGCGGCCAATCGCGAGGGGTCTTATTGCTCGCTCAACCGCATTATTGTCTATCGGGTAGCGCCCATCCTCAAGATAGGCGATCAATCGCTTCCATTGATTATTTAAGTAACCCAGTGCCACCCCGAGTTTGGTTTTCGGCGCAACTGTGAGCAGGCTTTATTTTACTTTCTGAGTATTAAAATAATAACAGCGAAAGCATTACAGGTCGCGCTTGCCGGTGACGGGAAGCACTTGCAACCAGTGATTCCCGTTCGCGAC
>CBINKF010000078.1:0-9138 GCA_966251115.1 uncultured Cellvibrio sp. | reverse complement strand
TTCTCGCCCCGATTATCGGCGTATTGGCAGATCGCACCCGCACCCGCTGGGGCAGCTATCGCCCCTGGGTTTTGTTTACCTCAATTCCGTTTGCAGTACTGATTTTCCTGACCTTCAGCACGCCCCACCTGGGTGAGTCGGGCAAGGTGATTTACGCATTCACCACCCTGCTACTGCTGATGTCCCTCTACACCTCCAACAATCTCCCCTACTCTGCCCTGAGCGGCGTGTTAACGGGCAATATGGCCGAGCGCAACAGCCTGTCCAGTTATCGTTTTGTCGCGGTGATGGTTGCCCAGTTTATTATCCAGGCGCTGCTGCGCCCGCTGGTGTTGGTAATGGGCGATGGCGATGAGGCCGTTGGCTTTGAAAAAGTGATGCAGGTTTTTGCGGTCGCCAGTGTGATCTGTTTTGTCATCACCTTTTTAACCACCAAAGAGAGAATGCAACCGGAAAAATCCGACAACTCTATTGGCCAGGATATAAAAGATTTATCCCGCAACTGGCCCTGGGCGGTAATGCTATTTTCCGTAGTACTTTTGTTTATAACTCTCGCCCTCAAAGGCGGTGCTTATGTCTACTACTTTAAATACTACGCCGACTCACAAGCGCTGACCCAGTTCTTCGACACCATTGGCTTTAGCCAATTTATCGCCAGTATTCAAAGCGTTTGGCCAAATTTTAAATGGCCTGCCGACCCAGATGCCTCGGCCTTTGGCCTGTTTAACGGCGCCGGCATTTTGATGATGATCCTCGGCATTAGCCTATCCAAACCCTTGGCCGATCGTTTTGGCAAACGCAACACCTTTGCCGTTTTCCTGTTTATTTCCACGCTGTTTATTTTGGTATTTTTTATCATCCCCAAAAATGCCGTTGGCTTTATGTTCACCGCGCAAATCCTGCACGGCTTCGCCTACGGTATTACCATCCCCCTGCTCTGGGCCATGATCGCCGATGTCGCCGATTTTTCTGAATGGAAAAATTACCGTCGCGCCACCGCCATTATTTTTTCGGCAATGATTTTGGGCCTAAAAGGCGGCCTGACTATTGGCTCGAGTGTGCTGGTAGGCCTGCTCGCCAGCTACGGCTATCAACGCGGCCTGGCGCTGCAGGCCGAAAACACCGTTGACGGCATAAAGTTGATTATAAGTGTCTACGCCTCGCTGCCATTTTTTGCGATTTGCGCGCTTATGTTTTTCTACCCCATCAACAAAAAGATGGAAGTGCAGATAGAGGCCGAGCTACACCAGCGCCACCAGTCGAATGGCAAGTAACCCATAATTAATACTGATTTTTTGAGAGAGTTGTATGTCTGAAGAACGTTTAGCACCCGAAGTCGTCGCCGATTTAAAGGCGCGCGCCATCTCCCAGCCGCTGGTGGAACACATCTACACCGCCGACCCCTCGGCCCATGTGTTTAATGGCAAAATTTATATTTACCCGTCGCACGATATAGAAGCCGGCATTCCCTTTAACGACAATGGTGATCACTTCGGCATGGAGGATTACCACGTAATTTCGCTCGACAGCCCCGATAGCGCCGCCGTGGACAATGGCGTTGCCCTGCATGTTAAAGACGTAGCCTGGGCCGAACGCCAAATGTGGGCGCCAGACGCCGCCTATAAAAACGGTAAATATTATTTCTACTTCCCGGCCAAGCGCGCCAATGGCATTTTCCAAATCGGTGTAGCAGTGGGCGATTCGCCCATAGGCCCCTTCACCGCTCAACCGGAAGCTATTCAAGGCAGCTACACCATAGATCCGGCCGTGTTTGAAGATAGCGATGGCAGCCACTACATGTACTTCGGCGGTATCTGGGGCGGCCAGTTGCAGAACTATCGCAACAATCAATACGACGCAGCGCGCGGCGAGCCAGCGGACAACGAACCCGCCCTCGGCCCAATCGTCGCGCGCTTGCGCGATGACATGCTGGAATTTGATGAAGCGCCACGTGAAATCCAAATCCTCGATGAAAACGGCCAGCCACTGCTCGCCGGCGACCACGACCGTCGCTTCTTCGAAGCCTCCTGGATGCACAAATACAACGGCAAGTACTACTTCTCCTACTCCACCGGTAACACCCACTATTTATGCTACGCCACGGGCGACAGCCCCTACGGCCCCTTTACCTACGGTGGCCGTATTATGGAGCCGGTCATCGGCTGGACCACTCACCACTCCATCGCCGAATACCAGGGCCAGTGGTACCTCTTTTATCACGATTCAGTATTGTCACAGGGCATTACTCACCTGCGCTCGGTGAAGATGACCCCGCTCACCCACAATGCCGACGGCAGCATCCAAACCATCGTCCCTTACCGCGCCAAGTAATCCCTTCCCAACCCTCCCATTTTCAAAGGGAGGGTTGGGGAGAGGCTCGTTGCAAAGGGAGCGCATTGCAAAGGAAGGAGCTTGATGGTTTAAGGGTCAGACAACTGTATTGAGTTACCTAACCCCTATCAGCATCTAACGCATCATTCGCGAACGGCCTTTACGTCAGATTCGGTCGTTTTCATACCCTCACTCTTCGCCACCAGGCTGATGGTTCCCGGTGCGCCAGTTGACTGGACAATCACTTGCGCCAAACCATTAAAAGCCTTGCGCTGCCAGGCGGCAGCCGGCGTATAGGTGCGTACACTTAAGGGGCTAACCTGGGCGACACTTTCACGCTGGCCCCAGTCGCCATAAGGGATTGCATCAATACGCAATTTATTCCCCTTGGCCTTAAGGGTTTTATCATTGATTGGAATTTCAATGTCCGCTTTTTCGGGGCCAAAGTCTTTATATAACAGTTTGCCATTCAACACCGCCGTTTGGCTTTTACCCAGGCCTCTTAACATTAACCAGGCGCTGCTACCCGCTGGTACAACTGGGCGATCGAAGGTGAGTTCAAAAATCACCGGCGCGGATATTTCTGATGCCTTTGGTGGCTGCCATTCGCCCCTTAAACTATAACCGGAGGTGGATTCCACAAATACATCTGGCTCCAGAGATGATGGATTACCGTTGCCAACGCCAATAATTTTACCTGGGCCTTTCATGGTGAAGTGCACATTGTTATCTGCTGTGGGCACCACCCTGCCTTTGTCGTCAAGTAAACTTACTGTGTAAACAGCCACCGCGCGACCATCGGCTTGTATGCGTGTTTTATGCGGCTGCAATTGAATACGCTTTGCCTTACCTGTAGTCGCCACCCGATCTATTGCAATCTGCTTACCCTTACGATAACCCCGTGCCACTAGCTCACCCTGTGTATAGCTTACTTGCCATTCAAGATGGCCATTCACTGGCATAGGCTTTTTACCAAGGGACTTGCCGTTAAGGCTCAATTCCACCTCTTCGGCATTGCTATAAACCCGCACATCTATTAGTTGCCCCTCGCGACCTTGCCAGTTCCAGTGTGGCGTTATTTTTAGAACAGGTTCGTCGGTCCACCAGGATTTTAAATAGTAATAACCATCTTTGGGAAAACCACAGGTGTCGAGAATACCAAACTGCGAGGCAATAGCCGGAAACTCGTAAGGTGTTGGCTCACCGCGATAATCAAAACCTGTCCAGTAGAAAAGCCCCGCCAGGTAGGGACGGGCGGCATAGTATTGCCAACCGCTTTCGGCATTGCCTCCCGAAGAGCCATCTTCTGTGGGGGGCAAATGGGCGCGCGCTTTGTCTTCAAAATAAATACCGCGCGTTTGCTGGGTGGTAGTCTCCTCGGTACCTACCATAGCCTGCCAGGGAAAATTTTTGTGCTGCCGATCAGTATTGGCCTGTTTTATATAATTCACGCCGGCAACACCAATCGTAGAAGAAATACCGCCCCAGCCGCCGCTGATAGCCACGGTATTCAAGCGCGACGGATCTAGTCGGCGGGCAAAATTTTGCATGGTCGTTGCTATACGCGCGCCTTTAACATTGCCCTCTATTCCCCACTCTTCATTACCGAGCGACCAGAGAATAATACTGGGGTGATTGCGATCTCGTTTGATCATTCGCGCCACAGCGTTCAAATGCAAATCGTTGATGCCCATCAAACGATTTTCATCAATAACCAATATGCCCATGCGGTCGGCAAGATCAAGTAGCGCAGGCGATGCAGGTGCGTGGGAAGTGCGATAGGCATTCATCCCCATATCTTTAAGCGCCTGCAGGCGAAACGCCAACAGCGAATCAGGTGTTGCCACACCGACACCCGCATGATCTTCATGGTTGTTGCTGCCTTTTAATTTGATGTGCTCACCATTCAGAAAAAAACCTTCATTAGGATCGAAGCGAATAGTGCGAATACCAAATGGGGTTTCGTAGCTATCCAGTTGCTTGCCCGCAGAATCCTTAAGGGTCGTCACCAACTTGTACATAACAGGATTATTAAGCGACCATAGCTGGGGATTTTTTAGCACCAGCTTGTCTTTAACCGAGATTTTCTGACCACTGTTCAATGGACCAATATCTGCACTGACACTCGCAACGGTATTGCCCGCCGCATCAATGATTGATTGTGTGCTTATAACATCCACGGGAGGAAGTTCAGCAACCACAGTGTCTTCCTGCTCGCTAATAATATCAGTGGTGATATTTACCCTTGCCTGATCATCGCTAACCTCGGTTATTACTGCAGTTCCGTCAGTCGCTACATGCACTGGAGAGGTTTTTAGTAAATAGGCATGGCGATAGATGCCCGCACCTTCGTAATACCAACCAGCCTCGGTATAAACATCGGCACGCACACTGATGACATTGTCACCGCCGTAATTTAAATAAGCAGATATGTCGTAACTTTGGCTCAGATTACCGTAGATCTCCTCACCCACTAAAAAGCCATTCACAAACACGCGTGAACTGCGCTGAATACCATCAAACTCCACGCGAATGCGTCGCCCCAGATCGGACGCAGGCACACTAAAATGGCGCCGGTACCAGCCCACCGAGTTTTGCGGAAAGCCAGGCCCTACCGCTTTGTAGCCATGACTGTGGCTGGCGCGGGCATCGAAGGGCATCTCTACTGCCCAGTCGTGGGGGATGTTCACTAACCGCCAGCTGCGATCATCAAAATTGGCTGCCGCCGGGCCATCGCCAAATCCAGTTTTAGCTAAATAGCTAAAGTACCCGGTACCATGATTGAAATCTTTTGTGACATCTGTGGCATGGCCCAGGGCAAAACGCCAGTTGTCGTCGATGGAGGTTCGTTCGCGGCTATCAGCCTGCACTGCGCAGCTTATCGCTAAGCTCGCCAGTATGAGTTTGCGTGCTAACACTAAATACCAAGCCATATCTGCCCCTATTTTATAATATCTATCTCACTTATTATGCCAGGGCTACTATAGCGGCAAAAGAGCGGGGCTTGGAGAAATTTAACAATTTTTACACTGACAATAGCTATGCTTAACCAAGCAACGCTCTAGTGATTTGATCGAATTCAGGAACGCTTAGCTATAAATTAAAAACCCAGAGCTTCGCCTTTATGCCAATTTGTCCCGCCCTGATCTTTGGCTTGCTGCTGTTATCAATACCGGTGGCTGCCAATACGCCCCCGCTAAAGATACCCAAGAACATTTATGTTTATGATGTAAGGCATGATTATTATAAAAAACTGCTAGAAAAAGCCCTGATCCGGGGTGCGAACGGTCGCGAAATACCGCAACTTCAAGAAACCAGCCTTATGGATCAAGCGCGCGTTATTCAGGAATTAAACCGTGGCAACCTGGTAGACGTGTTCTGGATGGGCACCAGTATTTTGCGGGAGCAAAAGCTGAGAGCAATTAAAGTGCCGTTGGAACGTGGCTTAATTGGATATCGCCGCTTCATTATCCGCGCCGATCAAAAAAGCCAATTTGATGCGATTTCCAGCATCGAGGACCTGAAAGGAAAAGTTGCCTGTCAAGGGCACGACTGGCCCGACACTGACATATTGCGCGCAGCAGGAATAAAAGTTAACACGAGTTCTGGATTTGAAGTTTTATTTAAAATGTTAGCCGCCAAGCGCTGCGATTTTTTCCCACGTGGATACTTCGAGGCCGATGGAGAGCTTAATGAAAGGTTGCCACTTTATCCTCAACTGCAGGTTTATGACTCGCTGATACTACACTATCCCCTGCCAATTTATTTTTTTGTAAAAAGAGACAATGAAATTTTGGCCCAGTGGATTGAACAAGGGCTAGAAAAAATGATCGATACTGGCGAACTCCTTACCTATATGAAAAGCCATCCTCTGACCAACCACGTCTTTCCCCTAAATAGAAACCTCTCTCTGCGCCATATTATAGAGATTCCCAATCCTTTTTTACCTGGCGGTACTAATTATCTCAACACGCACTATTGGTTCCTGCCAACCGACTTTCAGACCTCAGTCAAACTGCCCGCCCCCAATTAATTCTCACCCCTCGAAATACCAGCCTGGATTGCATACACAAGCGGGCTCAAGTTAGCGTATGGACCACCATTTGATAAGTAAAGAAACCGGAGCTCATCGCTATTTTTTACCGAGTTTTAGGGATTTTTCTGAGTAAGCGTGGGGGAATGAGCGGTTAGGTCGTAGCGTTTTCGCGCAAAAAAACACCCTGCGATTTTCTATGAAAACCGCAGGGTGTCGATAGCCTGGCATGTTTTTTAGGGCGCCAACTTAGGATTGGCGAGGTGGTTGGATTTCTAAAGTCCAGTTAATTATTAATCCGGCGATGAATATTGTCGGATTAATAGTGCGGCACAGGGATGTGCCGCCGTCAGCTGAAGGCTGGCGCTAGCCCTGGAAAATCAAGCAGATTTACGCATCTGCGCCGGATTTTCCAGGGCGCCGATCAAATATGTCAGGACGATATATTTGATCGCCAGGTTAATAGCTAAACTTTCGTTGAATCAAACCATTTTAATTTTCACAGTCACAACTCATTTCAACTCTATAAACTCCGGCTCATAGGGTGCAATGGTAAAGTGGCCACTGTAATTTTTGTCAAAAAGTAGGCTCCTGGATTTCCCTTTCAGTGGGATCTCCTTAGGTTCACCGCTAACATTCAAGTACAAATAATGGTTTTTATCAATTTGGCGAGCCATCACACCAACTGGAACCTCTGGTCCTTTTTTTATACCAAGCTCATTGATCAGCTCATCAATCAAGGGATTCAGCACGCCGCCATCCGCAGGAAGACCCACATAAATTGCCCGGCCCTTGCCATATTTGTTGGAGGTCATGATCGGGTAGTCTTTGTCCAGGCTGGTGATGCTGCCGACTACCTGTGCGCCTTTGGATTCGATAATCTCAAACCTCGCTGCCTCCGTATCTATGGCCTTCCCTTTATAGGTAAATTCAAGCTTATTGCCTGTGTATGACTTTCGTGAAATTTCATTGAAGGCTCCAGTTTCTTCATATCCGGCCACCCTTATCCCGAAGACATCGCTGAGGCGACCTGGGTGCTGGGATTTAAATACCTGCCCTCTTTCATCCAATAATGCGGAATGGCTGGTCATGATCACCGTCCCACCATTTTTCACAAATTCGCGAATCTTATTGGCCGAAGTCTCATCCATTACTGACACGCCGGGAACAATCAATAGTTTATAGTCCAGCGCACTTCGAGATATTTCCACTATTCGTGCATCCATATTCCTATAGTAAAAGATGTCGAAACTGGATTGGAGCTGCTGGTCGTGTTGTTTGGGATAATCTCTGCTGGCTATCTGACTGGGGAAGGAATAGGCAAGTCCTATTTCCGCTTTTGGCTGATAGGGAAAGTACTTTTCTATTTTCTTAAATTCGGTGGCTATCTGTTTATATTCATCATACTTCCGGTTGGTGCCTCCATCCCAATCGAGCAAGCCTTCCAGATATTGTTCTTCACCAGCCCACATACTTTGCCAGGTCCAGCCGTTCACCATTTGGTTTCCATACATCAGAGTGGCGTATGCCGATTTTCTGATCGATTTGGGCGTGGCAGTCATGGTGGTGAACTCACTGCACCAGAATGGGTTTTTACTCTCAAACTGGATGCGCGACATACCGAACAAAGAGTTCATTACTCCCCAGTTGGTGACCAATGAATTACCCGGATAAAATCCCATACCCTGACGTGTCATCTGCCCGGAATATGCAATAGGTGTATAGTCAAAATATTTCAGTTTACTGTAATACCAGGCGTTGGTATTGAGCAGGGTTTTGGGAGCATTCTTATTTACCTTGTTCATCACCTTGAAAAGGAAGCCGTTCACTTCATCGGAGATAAAACGACGGAAATCAAGCATCCTTTCGGGCACATCATTAGGATAAGCAGAAACCGGTAGACCTATCTCCTGGAAGTCATTATGCCTTCTTGACCAACGCTGAGTAGCCCAGGCATCGTTCAGTTTATCAAGCGTAACATATTTGACTTTGAGCCAGGCAATGAACCTTTGTCTCACGGATTCTGAATAGGAAATTAGGCCATCCCCGGATTCATTATCAATGCCGAATGCAATCAATGCAGGATGTTCTGCATAACGCTTCGAGATCTTATCGGTAAATCTTAAAGCGTATTCCTGATAATGTGGATCACCTACATCGTCCATATATCGATGATTGGGATAAAGTACATTGCCTCTTTCATCCACCACGTCAATAGACGGAAACTTGTGGTGCAACCAAATTGGAGCGGGTCGCACGGCAATGTCCAGGATCACACCAATTTTAGCCTCCGCCATCAGATCCATTACTTCATCAAACCACTCGAAGTCAAATTGACCCTCTGCTGGCTCGTAGCTATCCCACGCCAAGTGCCCCATACGGACCACATTGAATCCGGCAGCTTTCATAAGCTCAATATCCTTTTTTATTTTTACAATACTCTTATCATCATGCGGATGGTAATTAACCCCTACATACAAATTGTGAGCATGCAGATCGAAAGAAAAAAGCATTGCAATTGTAATGAGTATCAGTCTTTTGTATTTCGTGATGTTTTTCATAGTGCTTATCTCTAATAGCTGGGACATAGAATCTCAGCGCTAAATACTTTAAAAATAGCTTGGCATGTACGTGGTAAATTTTTTCCGCGCCTTGGCTACATTATTCAATTTAGGGCGTAGTCAGACGCGGCTTTCTGGAATTTTCGACAACTCTCTGGAGGCCACCATACTCAACAGAGAATGCAGCAACATATTTTTTTCGGACGCCAACCT
>CBINKF010000077.1:0-9144 GCA_966251115.1 uncultured Cellvibrio sp. | reverse complement strand
GTCCACTTTCATCATCGCGGGATAGGCACTGATATCGATGCCCGCACGATCCCAAATTTCGGTGTAGGTTCCGGCGGGAAGCACGGCCTGGACATAAACTCCTTTGGGCGACAGTTCCACTTGCAGACCTTGTGACAAAAACAGCACGAACGCCTTGGTCGCGCCATAGACCGACATTTGGAATTCTGGCGCTAGGCCAACCACTGAACTGATGTTAACTATGGCGCCTTGACCAGCCTGTGCCAAACGCGGAGCTACTGCGTTTGAAAGCCGTGCCAGTGCAGTGATATTGAGCGCGATCAGCTGCTCGATTGCATCGGGAGTCTGCTCGATGAAGCCGCCAGACTGTGCGATGCCAGCATTATTGATCAATGTGCCGATGCGCTCGTCATCGCGTAAGCGCGCTTCAACAATGGCTAGATCACCGGCTTTAGTCAGGTCGGCCGGCAGCACATCGACCTTAACGGCGTATTGCTGATGCAGGCGGGTTGCGAGTCCATCCAGCCGCGCTTGGTCGCGTGCAACCAATACCAGGTTGTGGCCGCGCTGCGCAAAACGCTCGGCATAGGTAGCACCAATGCCGGTGGAGGCGCCGGTAATAAGAACGGAATTGAGTGTAGTCATGGGGTTCGCTCCAGGTTAATTAGCATCTGCCAGGGTGGGATAATCGATATAGCCTTCAGCACCACCGCCAAACAGTGTTGCCGGGTTAAGCGGTGCCAAAGGTGCATCCAACTTGAGCCGTTCTACCAAGTCCGGATTGGCAATAAAGGCGCGCCCGAAGGCGAACAGGTCCGCTTTACCTTCGGCTAGTCGAGTGGTTGCCAACGCCAAGTCATAGCTGTTGTTGGCCAGGTAGGTGTGTTTAAAACGCTGGCGCAAGGCGTCGTAGTCAAACGGCGCCACATCGCGCGGACCACCCGTAGCTCCCTCAACCACATGCAGGTAAACAATACCCAGTGCGTTGAGTTGCTCGGCGATGTAGTTGTATTGCGGTTGCGGGTCATGGGATGAGATGCCGGATGCGGGTGACACAGGCGAAATGCGCACACCGGTGCGTTCTGCCCCAATCTCCTGTACTACGGCAGCGGTCACTTCCAATAGCAAGCGCGCGCGGTTTTCGATAGAACCACCGTAGGCATCGGTGCGCTGATTGGCGCCATCTTTAATGAATTGTTCCAACAAATAACCATTGGCGCCATGGATCTCCACACCATCGAAGCCCGCCGCCATCGCGTTGGCGGCAGCTTGGCGAAAGTCATTCACTATGGCGGGAAGTTCGGCGAGTTCCAGTGCGCGCGGCTCGGAGGTATCCGCAAAACCGTTGTTGATAAAAATCTTGGTCTCGGCACGAATCGCTGAGGGGGCGACCGGCGCAGCGCCACCGGGCTGAAAATCCACATGGGACACGCGGCCTACATGCCATAACTGGATGAAGATACGGCCACCTTTGGCATGCACGGCATCGGTGACTTTGCGCCATCCAGCGATTTGCTCGGCAGTATAAATACCGGGGGTATCCTGATAACCCTGCGCTTGGGCAGATACCTGGGTTGCCTCGGCGATAATCAAGCCCGCTGAGGCTCGCTGGGCGTAGTAGGTCGCGGCCAGCTCGTTGGGCACTAAACCGGCACCCGCCCGGCTGCGGGTCAGTGGCGCCATAACGATCCGATTGGCGAGCTTCAGGGAGCCCAGGCTGTAGGGTTGAAATAAGCTCTTGTTGGTCATATTGGTTTCCGCTTGGATTGAAGGCTACTTATTGACCATAATGATGATGTTCATAATCTAAACTGTCAATCACTTTGATTATGATCATCATCAATGTATTATGAATGTCATATTTCCAAGGTTTGAGGGTTGGGCATTGAAGGTTTCAAAAGCACAGGTGCAAGAGAATCGGGCGCGCATCGTTGCGACTGCTGGCGAATTGTTCCGCGAGCGCGGCTACGATGGTGTGGGTGTGGCGGAGTTAATGGCAGCGGCGGGTTTAACCCATGGCGGCTTTTACAAGCATTTCAAATCCAAAGCCGACTTGATGGCCGAAGCGGCTGCCGAAGGTTTAGCCCAGTCGACAGCCAACACGGCTGATGTGGACCTGAGCGCATTCGTAAATCAGTACCTGTCGCGGCAGCACCGCGATGCACCGGGCAGCGGCTGTACCATGGCAGCTTTGTGTGGCGATGCCGCGCGCCAGCCGGAAGCCATCAAAGTAGTATTTGCCGCAGGCATTGAGCGCCAGCTCGCAGTGTTGGCCGAAAATAAGCAAGTGGATGAGAATACAAAAAAGCAGGTGCGAGCCAAGATTATTGCCACTATGGCGCAGGCTGTGGGGGCAATCCTCTTATCGCGCGCCTGCCCCGACGACTCCCCGTTAGCGGATGAAATTCTGGAGGTCTGTCGCGCGCGAATTCTTGGTGAAAATGAAAGAGAAAATGAAGCAAACTCTAAAGGCTGAAGAGTTAAAGTTGGCTAGCGCCAAATAAAAAACCCCGGTGTAAAACACCGGGATTTTTTTGTTTTTTTACTGCCTATCCAAAAAATTATTGCAGACAGGAAACCTGGCCTGCGCTAATAGTTGCCGCGCGGCTTTGCGCCAGGGGTGAGTTGTAAGGCTCTAACCCATTGCGACCGGCAGTGGCGTTGGTGTAGTCCACCAGATCCTGACCGGCGCTAAAACCCAATTGGCTGATCTCATCGCGCGAGGTCGGGCTGTACTCCTCTTTCAAGTCACGCGCCGCAAGGCCGATGGTATCGGGCAAAAAGCCCTGGAACGCGGAGTTGATACGACAGTTGTCATCCGAGTAAGTAATCAAACCATCGACACTGGAGAAGTAGCCACCATCAAAATCATCTTTGGTCAGATAGGTTTGCCACTCGCTAAAGCTGGAGGCCAGGCTGCTTTTTTCGGTTTGAATTACGCTGCCGCCGAGGAACACATTGCTCTCCATAAACAGGGTGCCGCCGACGCGCACCGAGGCAAAATTTTTGCGATAGTCGTAAAACACATTGTTAAACAGATGTGCGCTACCGCGACGCAACAAAGGCACACGGCGGGCTGTGTTGTCGCCGGCGTAGGGGCCGTTGTAAAAGCCATCGGTGGTGATAAAAAAGTTATTGTGCATAGTAGTGCGAATTTGCGAATTGATGGTGCGGCTGTCGCTGGAGCCGTGCAGGCTTGCGCGCAGCACGTCGATCAGGCGATTAAACGACATGGTGATATTGTAAGCGCCCACCTTTACATCAAACGCTGAGTCGCCAGTATTTTTAAAGGTGTTTTTGTGAATCCAGATATCGTGGGATGCGCCGGTGGAGCGAATCATATCCGGGTCCAGGTGGTGGTCCTCGGCGTGGCCCGCACCTTCAAACAGCAAGTGAGTGACTATGACATTTTGCGCGGTATAGGTTGCCGTACCTGAATCGTCGGCGCCAATTTTAAAGCCGTTAAACAAAAAGCGCGGGTTGGCACCGCGGCCATCCAAGGTGGTGTTGGACATAATGGTTTCGTTGCGAATGGGCAGGTTGGCATCGTCCAGGCGATCGTTGTAAAAAGTTTCCGCACAGCTGGCGCTGCTAATGCCGTGGTTGCTGCACCAAAGATTGTGATCCATACATTCCGCCACTGTGGCGTTGTCCAAATCCGCGAGCACCAAGGAGCTGCTGCAATAAAGGCGATACATGGCAATATCGCCGCCTTCAGCAAAATCGTTTTTATCAAACACAATCCAGTTATAGGCTTCACTGCTGATGGCATTGAGCACCTGCTGCTCGGGCGAGACAGAATCGTTTTTGCTAATGACAATTAAATGGCTGTTGCCATTGGGGTCGTAACCGCCGCTGGCTTTCTCGCCATAGCCCACCGCCTGGCCGAGGCTGTCGTGCAAGCACTGCACTATTTCCTGATCGCTTTGCAGCGCCGACTCACGCCAATTGGTATTGGGGTTTGTCACCAGATCCACACAGGCTGCACTTAACCCAGCGACCGACGAGGCACTGCTTGCGATACTAGACTCCGAAGAACTGGATTCAGATGCATTAGAACTGGAGATACTGGATGCACTGGAAACCAAACTGCTGGAAACAGCAGAGCTGGATTGCATCTCACTGGAAGCCACTCCGGCGGATGAAGAGACGCTGGCGTTTGAGGAACTTGAAATTATCTGGCTGCTGGACGAGCTGCTGAGTGAAGTCGTGTCAATTGAAGAAGCTGCGAGCGATGATTGGCTGCTTATCGAATCGCTGCTGGAAGTTGGCGCTTGCTGCTGGCTAGAGGCCTGGCTGGATTCGCTGGTTGCTGCACTTGAAACGGGTAAGCTGCTGGAGGATTGCGAACCGCCGGCGCCACTACCGCCGCCACCGCAGGCGCTGAGGGCACTCAGGGTAAAAATAATACTCAGGGCTTTTACGCTGTTAAAAATTGTCATAGGTCACCAAAAAGTCGGTTGATGTTGTTGTAATTATCTATGGCCGCGGTATGTCGCTGTGCCTTTGCGTTTTCCTCATCGGGTGTTATCCATAGAAAAAGCCTTAGCGCAAGGCGCTAAGGCTTTTGGGGTATTGCAGATCTAACCTGATTATTGCAAACAGGGCACTTGACCGGCGCTTATAGTCGCCGCGCGGCTCTGCGCCAGGGGCGAGTTGTAAGGCTCTTTGCCGTAGGCTCCGGCGGTGGCATTGGTGTAGTCCACCAAATCCTGACCGGCGCTAAACACATTGTTGGCAATCGCGGTGCGTGAAGTTTGCGAGTACTCGGTTTTTAAATCGCGCGCTGTGCCGCCGATAACTGCAGGCAGGAAACCCTGGTAGCTGTTATCGATGCGGCAGTTGTCATCAGAAAAAGTCACCAGGCCATCGATGCTGGAGAAGTAACCACCATCAAAATCATCTTTGGTCAGGTAGCTCAGCCACTCGTCAAAGCTGGCGGAGAGGGTGCCTTTTTCGGTTTGAATCACAGTGCCACCGAGGAACACATTGCTCTCCATAAACAGGGTGCCGCCAACGCGCACGGAACCGAAGTTTTTGCGATAGTCGTAGAACACATTGTTAAACAAATGCGCACTGCCGCGACGCAACAGCGGCACGCGACGCGCGGTGTTATTACCGGCGAAGGGACCGTTGTAGAAACCGTCGGTAGTGAGGAACAGGTTGTTGTGCAGGGTGGTGCGAATTTGCGAGTTGATGGTGCGGCTGTCGCTGGAACCGTGCAGAGTCGCGCGCAGTACATCGATCAAACGGTTGAACGAAATGGTGATGTTATAGGCACCCACTTTTACGTCGAATGCCGAGTCGCCGGTATTTTTAAAGGTGTTTTTGTGAATCCAAACCTCATGGGACTCACCGGTGGTGCGGATCATATCCGGGTCCAGGTGGTGATCTTCGGCGTGGCCGGCACCTTCAAAGAACAGGTGTGTCAAAATCACATTTTGTGCGGTGTAGGTTGCAGCGCCCGCATCGTCCGCACCTATTTTAAAACCGTTAAACAGGAAGCGCGATTTGCTGCCGCGACCGTCGAGGGTGGTGTTGGACATAATCATTTCGTTGCGAATTGGCAGTGCAGCGTCATCCAAATGGCCGTTAAAGAATTCTTCGGCGCAGCTGGCGGCACTCACCCCGTGGTTTTGACACCAGAGGTTGTGATCCATACATTCCGCCACAGTGGCGTTATCCAGATCGGCCAGCACCGCTGAGTTGGAGCAGTAGAGGCGATACATGGCCAGGTCGCCGCCATTGGCGTAGTCGTCTTTATCGAACACTATCCAGTTGTAATCTTCGCTGCTAATCGCATTGAGCACTTGTTGCTCAGGTGAGACGCTGCCGGATTTGGTAATCACGATTAAATGGCTGTTGCCATTGGGATCGTAACCACCTTTGGCCTGCTCGCCATAACCCACCGCCTGGCCCAAGGTATCGTGCAAACATTTCACGATTTCCTGATCCGATTGCAGTGAAGATTCGTGCCAGTTGGTGTTGGGGTTGTTAACCAAATCCAGACAGGCGGCGCTGATTCCCGCCACCGACGAGGTTGCGCTCGATGCGCTGGAGCTAACAACAGAAGAGCTGGAAGAACTTACCACTACCGAGCTGCTGGAGCTGCTCACAGCCGAACTGCTTGAACTGCTAACCACAGAGGAAGAAACACTGCTGGCTACTGAGCTTGAACTTACCACAGAGCTTGAGGAAGAGCTGACAAGAGTGCCACCGGAAACCTGGATGTAATCCACATTGGGGCCGCCGTCGCTGGTGGTGGAGGCCGCGCGAATCACATTATTGCCCGCGTTTAAATTTACACTCAAGGTTTGCGTGGCCCAGGTATCCCAGGTGCCGGTGCCATTAAAGGCCAGTGACGAATTTACCACTGTGCCGTTCACACTGATGGCCATAGGGCGGGCGGTGGTGGTGCCATTGGCGTAGGCGATGGTTAATGTCGCCGCACCGGATACAGCCTGGTTAACTGTCCATTCGACATAGCTGGTGGCGACATTGTCGTAATTAACAAAACCTGTGCCGGTGTAGCCGCTGTGGTTAGTGTCCACACTGCCCTGGGTAATGCTGGCATCTTCGGCTTGATAGGTAATGGTTTGGCCGGCAGCCGAACTGCTGGATGCAACACTGCTGGCAACTGAACTGGTGGATGAAGAGATAGCGGAAGAGGAGCTGGTGCCCGTCGCGTTATAGACTTCAATTTCTGCAATGGAAGGCGCAGCGCTGGCATTTACAATTAAATTAATTTTGCGCGAGCTGACGCTGCCCAGCGACAGGGTTTTGGCCGAGCCTATGGTTGAACCAGAAGCAAAAACGCTGCCGCTGTCATTATCGACCAGCTGCCAGCTGGTGACGTTATTGCCCGCTTCGCGCAGTATCACAGTATTAAAATCTATGGTGCTGCCCCACTTAACCGAAATGCGCTGGTTGCTGGTGCCGCTGGCGGCGCTGGCAGTATTCACATCGCCGTCGCGCACCAGCTTGGTGTTGCTAAAGCCCGAACCATCGGCACCCGCGCTGGGGCCAGTAATGGCGAGGTTGTCGCCCAGAGTTTGCGCTTGTAGGTTGATGGCACAAAGTGCCGCTGAGCCTAGCAGGCTGATTTTGGCCAGCAGCTGGCCAAGCGAATTGGAATTTTTCATTCGCAATTACCTTTTTGTCAAATTGTTATCGTTGGGACAAAGGAAATGCGCCGGATTTCAAATTCACTTTTGCATTTGAAACGCCAAATTCAGGCAAGGCTTCGCCATTCGCCGTGCAATTAATTTTTTGCGGCGAGAACAATAGGCGAACTGAGCGCTTTACAGCGCTAAATAACATTTACTTTGTCAGCGGATTTGACCGAGGGATACAACGTTTTGAATTGTTTTTTTACCGAGGGATTTGCTAATTACTGCAAGGACATAGCATTTTTATTTTTTTAGTGGCTTTCGGCAGCCAGTGCCACCGAAAGCTTTTCCATCATACGCTTCAAGCATAAATTAGCAAATCCTTTTATTTTCATTTGTGAATTGTTACGGACAATTAACCGGGTTGGCGCGCTTTGGGTTGCGCAAAGTAACGCAGCCAAATAAAACCGGCAACGGCTGATACCAGGGACCCCAACAAAATGCCCAGGCGATCATTCATGACCTGGTTTTCAATAGTATCTTCAAAAGCCAGTGAGCCGATAAATAAACTCATGGTAAAACCCACACCGCAAATTAGCGCTATACCGTATAGCTGCGACCAGCTGACATCATCGGCCAGTTTGCCCAGTTTTAATTTAACCGCCAGCCAGGTAAACAACATCACACCCAATTGTTTACCCACAAACAAGCCGAGGAAAATGCCCAGGGGCACAGGTGCCAGTAAATCCTTGAGTGTCAGGCCAGTTAACGGCAGGCCAGCGTTGGCAAAGGCGAACAGTGGCAACACCATAAAAGCCACCGGGCTGTGCAGGTCTTTTTCCATCTCCGCCATGGGTGCGACTGATTTGCCTTCATCATCTGTGCCTTTAAAGGGAATAAAAATCGCCAGGGCAATTCCCGCCAGTGTTGCATGTACACCCGACTTAAGCAGACTCACCCACACCACTAAACCTATCAGCAGATAAGCTGCTTTACTCACGACCCGGTTGCGATTGAGAAGCCAGAGCGCAACCAAGCCAAGGGCGGCAAAAATGATGGCAGTGAGTGAAAGTTTTTCGGTATAAAACAGTGCAATCACCACTATCGCCCCTATATCATCAAAGATGGCAAGGGATACTAAAAATATTTTTAAACTGGCGGGCACCCTCGACCCCAACAGCGAGAGTACCCCCAGGGCGAAAGCTATATCGGTGGCTGTGGGTATAGCCCAGCCGTGAAGGTTGTAGGCATCATTGCGGTTTACCAGGGCGTAAATGAGTGCCGGCACCAACATACCACCGACAGCGGCAACGCCAGGTAGCGCGATTTTGCGCAACTGGTTGAGTTCACCTACCAGCACTTCCCGCTTTAATTCCAAACCCACCAGCAGAAAAAATAGCGCCATCAGGCCATCGTTAATCCACAGCAACAGCGGCTTGGCGATGGCGAAATCGCCCACCGCCACCACGACACGGGTGGAGAGCAGTTGATCGTAGTAAAGGCGTAACGGGGTATTGGCCGCGACCAGTGCAATAGCAGCGGCAAGCATGAGGATTACGCCCCCCGCCGCCGGGTGATGTAAGAGTTTGGCCAGGGGGGATTTCATCGATTGCCTCCACGCAATATTCAGCTACCCAGAGTCTGGCTGCTGAGCCCGGCTTAGCCAAGCTTTTTAGCGGAAATTAACATCGGGCAATCGTATATCTGCGCTTAACAATCACCAACAAACAAAAAACCCCGGCGCAGGGCCGGGGTTTTTCCGAAATTCCGTTCTCAGCTGGGTGCCAGTACAAACAACACCAGGTGGACTAGTGCGAGACAACTGCACAGTGCCATTTGCTGGCGCATGGTCAGGTGAATCATGATGTTACCTATTTATTATTGTGGAAGCGTCCGTCATTAACATCGTGCCGGAGCTTCGTCAGGTTG
Organism: uncultured Cellvibrio sp.; assembly: GCA_966251115.1. Taxonomy (GTDB): domain Bacteria; phylum Pseudomonadota; class Gammaproteobacteria; order Pseudomonadales; family Cellvibrionaceae; genus Cellvibrio. The sequence continues at coordinate 127 of CBINKF010000077.1, read as the reverse complement.
AAATAACCTCCTGTCGGCTGGTGAAACTCTTTGTTGTTGGAAAAATTTCCAGCGCAAGAGTAGTTACACTATTTAACAAATCCTGTTTGAAGGCTTTTTATATCATACAAATTTTATCGTTTAAATC
>CBINKF010000076.1:0-9194 GCA_966251115.1 uncultured Cellvibrio sp. | reverse complement strand
TTCTTTAAACAGTTGCGCGGGTGCCTGATGGCTATCGCGGATATCGCCAATAAAAATGGCGACATAATCTTCACCGTGATTTTCCTCTGCCACACTGGCTTGCCAGCAATCGCTCGCAGTAACCAAGGTGGTTTCACTTAAAAAATCCAGCAGTATTTTAAGATCGTACCTGCGCGATTGATTATCGTCGATGACGAGCACTTTATTATTGCGCCACATACCCCAAGACCTTTTTATACAAACAGATTATTTCAAGCGCACTTCGACCAAATTGCAGACAAAAATATGCTGGTCAACTGGCTAATTGAGGTAAGTAATAGACGAGACGAAAGGCTTAGTCAAATTAATGGCGAGAATATATTGTCGCTTTGACAAGTTTCATTCAAACCGAACAAAACTCCGCCAAAAAAATGCCTGACTCATTAACAATAAAAGCCAGGCTGGGGTGAGCACAAAATGCCGGGAATTATTTGGGCGCTATTTCGTCCCAACCGGATTTGAGGGTTTTTAACAGCTGGATAACTTCCGCTACCTTTTCACCATCATTTTGTGCAGAGGCTTCCAACAGGCGGAAGTTCATATATTCGTAGAGTTTATCGAGATTTTCGGAGAGCTCGCCTGCGTCCATATCGAGAGAACTGCGCAAACCGGCGATGATGCTTATCGCTCGCCCCAGAAGCTCACCTTTAGCAGGCAGATCACCGCGCAACATAGCGCCTTGAGCAGCAGCCAAGCGTCCCAGTGCCCCTTCAAATAACATTTGAATCAGGCGATGAGGTGATGCATTGCTGACCTCAGACTCTATCCCGAGCTTTTGATACTGCTTTAGCGCCTCTTGCGGGTTGTAGTTGGACACAGACTATCTCCTGGGAACCTTTGGCTTCATCTAAGGCTAGCAGGGCCGGGCTGGATTTGCGAGTTTTGTTATAAACCCAGCTTTTTAAAAACCGATTTTGTGCATTTTTTTGTTATTTTTTACACTTTTGTGCAAACTCCATCGGTAAAAAAACACCCTGCTTATGGATTGGCGAGCAAGTTTACCTCTTGCTGACACTGGGCTATAAGGCCAGCGTACACGCCTTTAAGCTCGCTCAAAGCAAGCACCAGAGCCGACTTGTCGTCTTTGTTGGCGGCGATGACTCTATCAATCAGGAGCACACAAACACGATCCAACTGCCGCACCTTTCCCCAATCTTCGTCCTGCAATGCGCGCGTCAAATCGCGCTGCAACGAGCGCATCGCCACAACCCCTGCCTGACCTCGATAATCTGGTGCAGCTACTGCATGAATTGCCATAACTTTACTCCTAAGCGACCTGATCGCCAATCGCATCCCAGGCGGATTTGATTTCACCCAGGAGCTGTGCGCATTCGTTAAGGTAATCTGGTTGGTTTTCGCGATTTGCCTGGACCAAACGGCGAATCACATAGTCGTAAAGCGAGTCGAGGTTAGCGGCTAACTCTCCCCCTTCGCTGTCATTTAAACTCCCCTGCAGGCCACCGACAATATTGATTGCCTTACCAATCAACTCGCCCTTACGCGCAATTTGATTCTGCTGCATAGCACCTTTGGCCTGGGCGATACGCTCCAGGGCACCTTCAAACAGCATCTGGATCAGTCGATGGGGGGAGGCGTCCTCAACGCCGGACTGCACACGCACGCTGGCATAACTCTGGATTGCCGAAAAAGAATTCATAGTTCACCCTGGGAGATGTCAATTTGTCAGGGCCCTGCCAACCGGACCTGCCTGCCTATTTTTTGGCAAACTCAGTCACCACCTAAAGGCTGATTTGGTTGATACTCAAGGAGCCTAATAAACTAACGGCATCGCCAGTGATTTCTTTAACAGCAATTAAATTGATAAATAGCGAAAAAACGAATGAACAAGCATAAGCCCATTTTGATCACCGGAGCCAGCACCGGTATCGGCTACTACTGCGCGCATCAGCTCCACCAGAGTGGCTACCAGGTAATTGCCAGCTGTCGCCACCCCAAGGATGTAGAGCGCCTGAACGCTGAAGGTCTAGTTTGCATCCACCTGGATCTGGCAGATTCAAACTCTATTCAAACTGCAGTCCAGCAATGCCTGCAGTTGACCCAAGGTCGACTCTACGCGCTGTTTAACAACGGCGCCTATGGTCAACCAGGTGCAGTAGAGGACCTAACCCGGGAAGCGCTGCGTCATCAGTTTGAAACTAATTTGTTTGGTTGGGTGGAGCTGACGAACCTGCTGCTGCCATTGATGTTGCAGCAAGGTGAAGGGCGCATTATCCAAAACAGCTCTGTGCTGGGATTAGCCGCCATGCCCATGCGCGGTGCCTACAACGCCAGCAAGTTTGCGCTTGAGGGCATTACCGATACCTTGCGTATGGAGCTTCGCGGCAGCGGTGTTTTTGTCAGCCTGATTGAACCTGGGCCAATTCGCAGCCAATTTCGCCACAACGCTTTGGTGGCCTTAAAAAAGCACATCAACCTAGCCGCGAGTCGCCACCACCAACTCTATACCAATGCCATTTCGCGACTCGAAAAAATCGAGTCCAGCACACCTTTTACGCAGGAGCCAGAAGCGGTTTTCCTGCGCCTTAAACACGCGTTGGAGTCGCGCGCACCCAAGCGGCGCTACTACGTAACCTTTCCGACTTATCTGGTGGCCGTTTTAAAACGCCTACTACCGGTTAGTTTGATGGATAGAATCCTGATCAAACTCGGCAGTTGAATTCACATCCAATTCAGCAACCAGATCATTGAATAGAAAGTCACTTCACGAGGACAACATCTTGGCCACTCAAACTCGATCACTCACTCAAACTCGATCACTGTGGACACTCGCTGTCTTCAGCCTGGCAATATCACTTGCACCCTTCTCCGTTGCCGATAGTTTTCGCTGCGAGCAAAAAATTGCCAGCCTGGGGGATACCAAAGCTGATGTTCTGGAAAAATGCGGAGAGCCACAGTTAATCGACAGCTTTTGCCAACCGATAATCAGTGGTATCCAAGCGCAGACTACCGACACAACTGGAACCTCCACTACCAATAGCCTTACCACCACCAGTTGCGAAGATGTCGACATATGGACCTACAAACGCGGCAGTGGCCGCTTTATTACCCACCTCTACTTTAGTCGCGGCCAACTACAGGAAATAAAACTCGGCGACAGAGCTCCCTAGCCAGAAACCGCCCCTGGGGCTTGCACAGGCAAAAATACTGTATATAATCACAATAACTGTATAAATACACAGAGCCAGGAGTCCCCAATGATCAACCTCACGTCGCGCCAGGAGCAAGTACTGCAACTGATCAAGCAGTACACGGAAGAGACAGGCTACCCACCAACACGGGCAGAAATAGCGCGCATTCTTGGCTTTAAATCAGCTAACGCCGCCGAGGAGCACATCAAGGCCCTGGCTCGCAAAGGCGCTATCGAAATTATGCCAGGGGCATCACGCGGCATTCGTTTGGTTGAGGCGCAATCGGGAATTCCCATCGTCGGTCGCGTTGCCGCCGGCAATCCCATACTTGCCCAGGAACATATCGAGGATTATTGCAACATTCCCAATGGTTTCTTCCACCCCTCCGCAGACTACTTGCTGCGTGTAAATGGTATGAGCATGAAGGATGCGGGAATTCTTGATGGCGATTTGCTCGCCGTGCACAAAGCCGATCAAGCGCGTAACGGCCAAATAGTCGTTGCACGTATTGGCGATGAAGTGACCGTTAAGCGTTACAAGCGCAATGGCACCCGCCCGCAAATTGAGCTCTGGCCCGAGAATCCGGATTTTGACGTGATACTGGTAGATGTGCGTGACCAGGACTTTAGTATCGAAGGTTTAAGTGTAGGAGTGATTCGCCGTGATTAATTCTGCAGCGCTAAATCAAACGCAAACCAAACCCGCGCACTCTGGAGTTACCGAGCTGATCCTGGCGGATGATTCGCTGGATCAGCTGAGCTTGATTTTACCAATGATCGCCTTTCTTAGCCAAAGCAGATCCGATCGCTGGATTAGCTGGATCTGCCCTCACCCTATCAGCCGCCAGCTCCTGGAAAGCTATGGTGTTAATACTCAAAGGCTAAGATTCATTCACGGTAAAGACGGTGAAAACGCTCGCTGGATTGCTTGGGAAGCACTGGCTGCGGGTAACAGCCATACCGTAATAGCAAGCCCAGGCAAGTTAAGTGATAAAGAGTTATTGCAGCTGGAGCAGGCCGCCCATCAGGGACAATGCCAGGGTTTGCTACTGCGCCTGCGCTAATTCGCTAGCGGATACCTGGTGCAGAGTTTGAAATAATTATTGTGCGTGAGCCTAATGGAGAGGGCGCTGTAAGGAGTAAAATGCACGGCCTTGGATTGGCAAATTTATGCGCAGCGCGAGCAATTTTTTTAATGTAGCAACAGCTTGTCCGAAGTGACAGCGTCATCTCTGTAGGACTCAGCCTGTTCATCGGCAACTTCTCCCGCCGCATCCATTCCCGCCTCAATCATAGCCTTAGCGACAGAGAATTTGGCCTCACCTAAAAACGCCAGGGATTCATCGGAAAAACGGATTGTAACCAAGGGTTGGGCAGACTCGTCATCCGAACGCTGCAAGGTGACATCACCATTGGCAAGTTCAACTATTTCATAGAAAGATGACATCAAATACCTCAATCGGTGGCATGCTGGCTAAACTAACGTGCGGACTAAACTAACGTGCTGACTAAAAAGGCGGGCATTCTAGCACTTCGTGATCAGCGGTAAAGTGAATTTGCCTCCCACTATTTAGGCCGCGCCAATAGCAAAATAGCATCCGCAGACATCTCCAGCTGCATCCGGCCTTGTACTTGAGGAACTAACCAGGCTTCACCTGCCCGCCCTTGATGTCCCGCACAGGTCACCTGGCCGCGAATGAGATTGACCAGCAGATAGCTATCGAGAGCCTCTGACCAGTTAACCAGAGCGCCTGTTTTGCCATAGCAAGTCAACCGCTGCACCTCAAAATCATCGAACTCTGCCACCACCTCCAAAACGAGGTCATGGCGGAGTGCCAGCTTCCGGAAGGCGGGTGCCTCAGGAATATCCAATTTGACCATGGTTAAGGCAGCTTCAGTATCCCAATGGGATTGGGTCAACACCTTTTGACCAAAGCTTAGAATCTTGCGCTCATAAACAGGAGTTTGGAACTCGATTACCCTCACCCCATGCTGCAGACTGTGAGGCACCAGACAAGGCACACAGACCACATCACCCACCTGTAATTGCCGCGCAGCTACAAAGCGGTTCATTTGCTGACGTCTTTCAATTTCCAGGGAAACCAGTTCGGTGCTTTCATCTGTAGCTATAACACTTTGAGTTTCGCCATCCAGAAGCTGCCGCACCTCCCTATAGCGTTGCACAGCCGCCAGATAATCCGCCTTGAACGCCTCATCATCACCATAACTGGCGCGCACCAGTTGGTTAAACCCCATTTGAATTTGCCCACTGGCATCCGGCCAAGCGCAAGGATCTATATGGGTAACCACGTACACTTCCTGCTTTTGTTCGTGCAGCTCAAAGTAGAGATCGCCCTTCACCGGTTCGGGAAACGGGTCCAACACCTTCAATAAAATGGGAGTCTTATCTGATCCCAGGTACTTGGGAAATAAATCCACTAACCAGGGAAGAGGAGCTGAATACAGGCCATCGGTTACCCTCGATTGGCCCCTGGCTTCTATTCCCGTATACCAAATTTCCCGTCCCCATGGCTTGGGAATCTCTATGGGTTCCAAAACCAATGGTTTGGAAAAGTCTAACCAAAGGCCCATGTAGCACCGGGTCAGGTTTTTATAATTATCGCGACTTGATTCCGCAGGACTTAACTGTGCAGAACCTGGCGCTGTAAATAGGTCTGCCGCATTAAAGCGACTAACGGGCACCAACCCGAACTGAACATCCCAGGCAGATGCTTCTGCACGGAATTCGGCGGACACCAGAACAATCAACTCCGTTTGCGTTGGTGGTTGAAGGTACTGGGCTGAGTGGCAAACCTGCAGTGCAAAGTGCTGGCGATCACTGCCCACGCTGCGCGCGCTTAACAAGCGCTGCTCTACAAAAGCTTCTGCGGTAAGCTCAGCTCCAATTAAATTAAAGACGTCCACACCAACCTTAACCCGGCCCTGAATTTTAGGAGACGGATTCTAGCAGATTCCCCCACAGCGGATTGATTTTGGCGCAGACATAAAAAAGGCCAGCATGAGCGCTGGCCTTTTGCAGAGAGGTAGAGATTAATTGACCCTTTCCAACACTGTGGTGATCCCCTGCCCCAAACCAATGCACATGGTAGACACACCCAATGTCAAATCCTTTTCCTGCATAACGGTGAGCAAGGAGCCGGTAATCCGGGTTCCAGAGCAGCCAAACGGATGTCCCAGCGCTATGGCACCGCCGTGAAGGTTGACCTTCTCCGCCATAACATCGAGCAATTTCAGATCTTTTAACACCGGTAGCGCCTGGGCAGCAAAGGCTTCATTCAACTCGACCGCTTCTATGTCCTCCATAGTGAGGTTGGCGGTTTTTAGCGCTTTTTCCGTTGAGGGTACCGGGCCGTATCCCATTATCGATGGATCTACTCCCGCCAACCCGGTGGACAGGACTCTGGCAATAGGCTTCATCCCCAGAGACTGGGCGCGTTCGGCGGACATAACCAGCATAACCGAAGCTCCATCGCTCAACTGCGAGGAAGTACCTGCGGTCACCTGGCCATTCTTAGGATCAAATACTGGAGGTAATTTGGACAGCGCTTCGGCGGTGGTTTCCGGGCGAATGGTTTCGTCCTGATCCACCATGATGTAGAAACCATCGGCACTGTGACCTTCAACCGCAAAAATCTCGCGGTTGAACTTTCCTTCCGCACGGGCCTTAGCTGCCAATTGATGCGAGCGAGCGCCAAACTCATCCATTTGCTGGCGGTTGATCCCATGCAGCAACGCCAGGTATTCAGCCGTCATCCCCATATTGCCGGCGGCCTTGGCTACCGAAAGCCCAAGCAAAGGGTTGATACTGACTGACTCATACATGGGCAAATGCCCCATGTGCTCGACGCCGCCAATCAAATAAACATCGCCCAAACCAGCGCGAATATTGGCGGTAGCAGTATGCAGTGCGGCCATGGAGGAGCCGCACAAACGGTTGATAGTTTGCGCCGGAATAGTGTGCGGCAGGCCCGCCAACAGCAGGATATTACGCGCAATGTTAAACGCCTGCTCCTCGCGCTGCATAACGCAGCCCCAGAGCATGTCATCGATGCTGGCCGGGTCCAATTCCGGATTGCGCGCCAGCAGGCCTTTAATAATTGCAGCGGAAATATCATCGGCGCGAACATTGCGGAAACAGCCATTTTTGGAGCGCCCCATGGCGCTGCGGCCATAGTCAACAATAACGGCATCACGTGGATGTAAACTCATTTTTATGCTCCCTTAGCCGTAAAATTTCTGATTGTTGGCGGCTTTTGCCTTGAGACTTTCCGGTGCTGCATAGAGTGCCCCCAGGTCGGCAAATTTGGCAGCCATTTCACTAAACGTTTGTGCGCCCATGCTGTCGATCCAGCGGAATAATCCACCGCGGAACGGTGGGAAGCCGGTGCCATAAACCAGCGCCATATCAGCTTCAGCAACTGTCTCCACAATCCCCTCTTCGACACAGCGCATCAGCTCGGTTGCCATGGGAATCATCATACGGGCGATTATGTCCTCGTCACTTAACTCTACCGCCCCGGTAATACCGGGCTTGAGAATTGCGGCCACCTCGGCGGCGGGAACCTTGACGGGTTTACCCTTTTTATCCAGCTCGTAGTTGTAAAAACCCTTCTCGTTTTTCTGGCCCAGCCGACCGGCGGCAAAGAGCGCATCGGTACAGGAGGTAAAGTTGCGCTGCATGCGGTCGGGGAAGCCCTCGGCCATAACTTTTTCGGCATGTACGGCTGTGTCTATGCCTACTACGTCCAGCAAATAGGCCGGCCCCATAGGCCAGCCCCAGGTTTCCATAACCTTATCAATGCGCTGGAAATCCACACCGTCGCGCACCAGCATCGCAAAACCCGCCAAATAGGGGAAAAGCACACGATTGACCAGGAAACCGGGACAATCCTTAACCACAATGGGCTTTTTGCCCATAGTATTGGAATAGGCGACCGTGCGCGCGACCGCTGCGTCTGAGGATTTTTCGCCGCGAATCACTTCCACCAAAGGCATCATGTGCACTGGGTTGAAAAAGTGCATACCGCAGAAGTTTTCCGGGCGAGCCAAAGCCTCTGCCAAGTAGGTTACTGAAATCGTAGAGGTGTTGGTGGCGAGCACTGTATCTGCCGCCACCTTGGTTTCCGCTTCGGCCAATACCGCGCGCTTGACCTTGGGGTTTTCCACAACGGCCTCGACCACAATATCCACCTGATCGAAACCATCATAGGTCAGCGCCGGTTCTATGCGATTCAACACCTCGCCCATTTCCGAGGGGCTAAGTTTTTTGCGCTCCACGCGTTTGCTGAGCAGCTTGTTGGCCTCACTCAGGCCCAGGTCTATACCTTTTTGAGCGATGTCCTTCATCTTGATGGGGACACCCTTAAGCGCAGATTGATAGGCAATACCACCGCCCATAATCCCCGCCCCGAGGACTGCAGCGCGGGCAATTTTCTTGTCCGCCTTTTTCTCCCAGGATTTAGCCTTTTTACTCAGCATTTGCTCATTGAGAAAAATGCCCACCAGCGACTGAGCCACGGGCGTGGCCGCCATTTTGGCAAAGCCTTCAGCCTCGATTTTAAGGGCCTCGTCGCGACCTTTGTCAGCTGCTTTTTGCATGGCCTTGATAGCGGTGACCGGCGCCGGATAATTGCGCCCCGCCTGCGCCCCCACAAAGGCTTTGGAGGTTTCAAAGGCCATCATCGACTCAATAAAATTCAGCTGAAGTGGACCTTTTTTCTGGGTGCGACGGGCTTGGTAATTCAGCTTGCCCGCAATCGCCTGGTTAAGCGTGTCGCGCGCGGCATCAAGCAGCTTCTCGGGAGCCACCACCGCGTCGAGTACGCGCACCTTTAAACCTTCCGCCGCGTCATTCTCTTTACCTGCCGCAATCCACTCCACAGCAGTGTCCAGGCCCGCTACCCGCGGCAGACGCACAGTGCCACCCCAGCCGGGGATAATCCCCAGTTTGGTCTCGGGCAAACCGACTTTGGCCGCTGTGCTGGCA